>NZ_JBFEGN010000044.1:0-33103 GCF_047228825.1 Siminovitchia jepli | reverse complement strand
CTTGCATATAACTTCGACAAAAAAGGTAAAAAACCTTGTTAAAACAACATTTTTTTGTTATTCAGTAGACCCTAATTATGTAAACCAGCATATCTCAGACACCTAATTTAAACGACCAATTGCTCAAAGCAGGTGGATTTTGACATGAATGTCGACGACTAAAGTCGTATTTCAGGCTAAAGCCCTGTTCAAAGTCCAAAAGCTAAAGCATACTTGAAAATAGACTAAACTCATTCATCAATCTTGAAGATTTTATCTTTTACCTTCATTGAACTGATTAGCTATATAATTTCTTATTATTTCTTCCGCAACTGTGCCAACTGTTGCACAAAAAAACCTCTCGCCCATAAGTGCTGACCCCAATATCTCTTTTTAAGCTCAGGAAATTGATCTTGCAATAATCTTGAAGATCTTCCTTTCAAATACTGCAAGATTTTACTTGGGGCCCTACTTGGGGGGCAAGATATTAACAAATGAATATGATCCTTTCCAACGCTTCCTTGCAAAATGGTAATCCCTCCGGCTTCACAACCTTGTCTAATCAATTCTCTTGCCCTTATGGGAATCTCTCCATGTAGCACTTTATATCTGTACTTTGTCACCCATATTACGTGGTACTTGATGTCATATACCGCATGACTGTTTTTTCTGTATCCGTCCATACTTCACTCTTCTTAAGTATCGACCTACAAAGATAAGGCTAAAAGCTGATCGTCTAAAGACGGTGGAGTTAGACTGCACATTTGGAAATTACTTATGATATGGCTCACCCTTCATAATCTTGAACGCCCTGTACACTTGCTCCACCAAAATCAATCTCATCAGCTGGTGTGGAAAAGTCAATTTGGAAAAAGACAATGCTTCATCCGCACGCTTCATGACTTCATCACTTAAGCCGAGGGAGCCGCCAATGACAAAAACGATTTTGCTTTTTCCGGTTGTGGCCAGGTGATCGAGGCGGGCTGCAAGTTCTTCGGAGGATTTCATGCTGCCTTTGATGGCGAGGGCGATGACGTAGGCGCCGGATGGGATTTTGGCGAGGATGCGGTCGCCTTCTTTCTTTTTGACCTGCTCCATTTCGGTTTGGCTTAAGTGTTCGGGGGCTTTTTCGTCGGGGAGTTCGATGATGTTCATTTTGGCGTAAGCCGACAGGCGCTTGAGGTATTCGTCGATTCCTTGCTTTAAGTATTTTTCTTTCAGTTTTCCGACGGAAATGATCGTGATGTTCATGACAGGTTCCTTTCTCTTCGGTTATTCACAAGTTAAAAACACCTAACAAACAACTTATTCACAGCACTTATCCACATATCCACATTAACTGTCCACATTTTGTGTGGGAATATTAGTTCCCTACAAGATATTCAGCCGGTTTTTGGCAATATTCACAGGTTGTGGACAAGTCTTTGCCTTCTTCCAGCTTCTCCAGGTTAGGAAACGTTTCGTACTCATCCACAACGACATCCAATGCCAATTCAACGTGTTCCTCGCAACAATAAATCATTTTATGTCCCCTTTTCCATTTAGAACTGTCCTGTTTTTTTCGGATGCTTCTCGAAAATACGATCGACTTTTATTAAAATACTTGCAACTCTTCCGGAAATACTCACGACTTTCTTGGAATACTCACGACTCCCCCAGAAATACTCGCAACTTTTTGGAATTACTTGCAACTTCCCAAAAATTACTCGCGACTTTTTTAAATACGATCGACTTCTTAAAAAATACTTGCTCGCGCCTCTCCCGAAAATTTATCCACCAATCATTTTACCATTAAAGCAGAAAAGCGGGAATGCCTCTCCAGGCTATCCCGCTCCTCATTTATAATCTGGATTCATCCGTCAATTTAACGGTTGTCTTTTCTTTTTTCCCGCCTCTATAATAAGTCACATCCATCGAATCGCCGACTTTTTTCGTGTTATATAAGTGTTTTCTGAGTGCAATGACATCGTCTACTTTTTCGCCGTCAAGCTCAACGATGACATCCAATTCCTTTAGCCCCGCCTTTGCTGAGGGTGAATTGGCCTGAACAGATTCGATCATCACACCAGAGGTTACATCCTTCGGCAGTTTCAGTGTTTCCTGCTGATGGTAGGCTGAAATATCAGAGACATTGCGCAATGTAACGCCCATTGATGGCCGCTTCACTTCTCCGAATTTTTCAAGGTCTTCGATAATAGGGATTACATAGTTTATCGGAATGGAAAAACCGATGCCTTCTACTGCGCTTTGGGCAATTTTCATGGAGTTGATGCCTACAACCTGGCCGGCAATGTTGATGAGTGCCCCGCCGCTGTTCCCGGGGTTGATGGCAGCATCTGTCTGAATGACTTCCGCATTCCAGTCAGGAACACCGTCACCGTTCACATCGACGGGAACCGCCCGGTTGACTCCGGAAATGATTCCCTGGGTCACGGATCCTGCAAATTCAAGGCCAAGCGGATTTCCGATCGCCATGACAGGCTCGCCGATTTTTAAAGCGTCTGAATCGCCAAATTCTGTTACATCTTCATTTTCTATTCCTTTTGCATCTATTTCAACGACGGCGAGGTCTGTCCATATATCGCTTCCGAGCAGTTTCCCGGAAATTTTCTTGCCATTGGACAGTGTTACTTCCAGTTGCGAAGAGTTTTCGACAACATGGTTGTTCGTAACGATAAATGCTTTACCCCCTGATTTTTTATAAATAACTCCTGAACCTACCCCGGCTGCTTCCTGTTTCTCTCCCCCGTACCAAAAATTTGCCGTTTGAATATTGGTAATGCCTACGACTCCTTTTCCGGCTTTTTCCACTGCTTTTGTTATGTCTGTGGTTACATTAAGAGAAACATTTTTGGATGGGTTGTCCGTCTTTCCTTTATTTGCTTCAATTGATGTACCATTTTGATTCGGGGTTTCATTCCGGTCACCAAATAACGCCGGAAAGAGCAAGGCCATTAAAAGCGCACCGATGATTCCGCCTACGATGCCTGAAAAGAATCCGCCTCTTTTCTTTTTAAAACGGTTTGGGCTGTGATCATCGTAAAATCCCACTGACACCATTCCTTTCTTTTACTACGTCCATTCCATTCCATAAGGTTTCCCTTCATATTCCTTATTATAATGTGCAATGGTGCATAAATTAAATAATAAACGTTTGCAATTTCATGAACACTGTGCGCATGACGGTGAAAAAAATGAAAACAGCAGCCAACCGCCGCGTGCTTTCATTTATATTCCTGTATTTGTCCTTATTTATTCTGTTAAACAGCCGTCAGTTCGGTCGGTATGTACGGATCTGTATCTAACAGCCTGACCTGGCTTCCCACTTCGATTCCCCGTGACGCAAGCGTCTGGGCAACACTCATCCGTGCCAAATCCTTCATGTTATTGTCCCGGCTCAAGTGGGCGAGGTAAATGCGCTTTGTCCGGTCGCCAATCACTTCGCTCATCGCCAAAGCTGCGTCTTCATTCGAAACATGGCCGACATCGCTTAATATTCTCCGCTTTACATTCCACGGGTATCTCCCCATCCGCAGCATTTCGATATCGTGATTGCTTTCAAAAATGTACGTATCGGCATCAGCGATCAGGCCTTTCATCCGATCGCTGACATATCCTGTATCTGTAATCAAAACGAGCTTTTTTCCTTCAGACCGAAAAATGTAAAACATCGGTTCAGCCGCATCATGAGAGACGCCAAAAGATTCAATGTCAAGGCTCCCGAAAGATTTGACAGTTTCCATTCCAAAGATAAATTTTTGTTCTGTCGCCATATTTCCCAGCATGCCGTCCATTGCCTTCCACGTTTTTTCGTTGGCATAGACGGGAAGCCGATATTTTCTTGCCATGACACCCAGGCCTTTAATATGGTCGCTGTGCTCATGGGTAACAAGGATGCCGTCCAGCGTTTCGGGGTCGCGCCCGATTTTCTCCATCAATTCCCCGATTTTTTTGCAGCTTACCCCGGCATCTACAAGGAAGGAATGTTGTTTTGTTTCAATATAAAAGGCGTTTCCCGAGCTGCCGCTGGCCAAAACACTATATTGCATCGACATTTATTTTTTCATCTCCAATAAATTTTCTTGAATTTCTTCCTCATCCGTATTCCCTTGGATAATCTGCCCTTCAAATGCATTAACCAAGAACTGCTCTTTTTCTTTCTCATTTTCCACGACAATACACCACGTCGGTGTCAATACTTGTGTTGCCTCCATGTTTACAACCGTATAATAGCCCATTTCCGCTTTAACCACTTTACTTCCGGGCTTCATCAGCCTATTTCGATAAATCGCATCAACTGCCTGGATAGCGGACAATACTTCTTCTTTTTCACTGATCGGTTCAATCTTTTCGAGCATGGTCTGTTCATAAGACTGAACTTCTCCCGATTTGTTTATTTTAAACTCAATGCGTGCACTGTTGTTGATGAAAAAAGGTTTTTCCCGGTATTTTTGATAATACGTAATGGTCCCGGAATCTTCGTCATAGTTGCCAAACACATATTGCTCACCATGCAATACTTCATTTTTGATAAAATTGTCCAACGTTGCTGTGTCTTTATTTTTTCCGATTTTCACTGCCGTTTTCAGTTCCGAATGGATCATCGTGCCATCGATGAGCTTCGCCGTTTGGTTGGTAAGTTTCCCCAGTTCTTCGCTCGTAAATATTTTCGTGTTGGCGCTCATGTACTGATCGGCAAAGGTTTCCTTTGGAATATTGCTATAATCAATATCAGCATTCTTTAAATTTTCTTCCAATGTAACATCCGTTTTTACCTCCAGCTCGTTGATCCACTCCTTGTTCAGCAGTTGGGTAAAAAGGAAAATATCAAGAATCAGGAACGCAATGATAAAGATGCTTTTCAGTCTACTCCAGTCCATGTAACTCCCCCTTTTTATCCTCAACATCAAGGCGGAGCCATGAACCTGCGTACAAGTAATACCATGACGGTTCCAGCGTCAATACTTTCGGATTTTCCGGATCTTTTGCAAGTCCGTAGCCGATAATGAATTCCTGAATCAAATCGGATTTAATATCCGGATTGGACAGCAGTGCATCCATTGCTTCTTTACCGGATGGCAATGTTACAGTCGTCGGAGCGGGAAGCGGGATATCAAGAATAAAATAAGGTCTCTCATATTGATAAATTTCTTCTTTTCCCCAAGTTAGCTCAATTTCCGTCATGCCATCCTGGTTAAATACGGGGTACCCTTTTATAAACAATAAAAATGCCGTGTTTTTATTATAAGGATCCATGCTGAGATAGTGGTAATTATCAGTCCAGCCCGCATGTTCATTTACAAAATTAATGCTTTTCTTTAAAACGTTCATGTCTTCATTTTTTCCCCTGGAATCGATTGCCTGGCCTGGATTCACGTAAAAAATCATGTTCGTCGTGTAGTTGACGGTCATTAGGCTCGTTCCGTCCATATGTTTTTCGCCGTCCGCGTTACTATCCCTCCGCACGAGGTTTGGATCTTTGAATAATGCTTTTTTGAAACTGTCCGGTTCAATGTAGTCGGCGTAATATTTATAACGCGGGACCTCAATTTTTTCGGCGGGAAGAAACTTGATTCTTCCATCAGGAAGATCGTAAGCTTCGTAAGGATCATATTTTGTTTTACCTTTTTCCAAGTGGTTGAAAAGAGCAGCAAGCTGATCATGATTGACATGGCTTTCATAAACCTTTCCGTCTTTTGTGGAAATGAAATATACAGACCCGTCTTCTTCTCGCCCTTTTTCCAGACGAATCACGATTCGGTTGAATGCCCCGTAAGGAAGCTTGTCGGACTCAAACCGCAAGATCCCTTTATAAATATCAAATGGAACGAGGTCGGGATAAATGATTTCAATATTCTCTTCCGACTCGGAAAGCTTGCGAATTTGGCCAGGCGAATAAACGACCGGCTCGCTGAAGTCATAAAATGTCCAGCTGGTTAATTCGGAAAGCAATTCATCTATATGCTCATCCTTGCCCGTGCCATAATGGTCTTTGCCAAAATGAAACAAAACCCCCACCGGTTTAATTAAATCGGCTACATCTTTCGGATCGGAGATGGACACTTCATGAACATGTTTTTCGTCATTAAATTCATATTTCGGCTGATACGTCCATAAATTCCATGTCAATATGCCGCTCGTAATGACAAGGAAAAAAAGCAGCACCGATTTCATGTTTTCATAATTCACGACCAATCATCCTTTTGTTCAGGATCATAAGGAAGCGTAAAAATAATGGTCGTACCTTTTCCTTCCACGCTCCTTGCCCAAATATGACCTCCGTGGGCTGCTATCATTTCTTTTGTAATGGCTAAGCCCAGACCCGTTCCGCCCAATCTCCTTGTTCGTGCCTTGTCCACCCTGTAAAAACGGTCAAATATTTTCTCGATATTTTCCTTTGGAATGCCAAGGCCCTGGTCTTTTACACTTACCTCAACTTTATCATCGAGTTCTTTCAGCTTAAATGTGATCTGTCCGCCTTCAGGAGAATATTTGAGCGCATTGGAAATGATATTATCCAGCACTTGCGTCAGCTTGTCTTCATCTATTTCCACAAAAACAGCCTTTTTAGGCAGTTTGCGCCTAAAGGAGACATTACGGTCTTTTGTCATTTCAAAACGGTCTATGATTAAATTGAAAAAGGATACGAAATCCACCCAAGTTTTATTCATCTCATAGTCCTTGCTGTCCATTTTGGAAAGCTTCAGCAAATCATTGACTAGGCGGATCATGCGTTCCGTTTCATTTTGCGTGACATTCAGAAAATGCGGCGCCAACTCTTTGTCATGAAGTGCTCCGTCAGACAATGCTTCCAGATAGCTGCGCATCGTTGTCAGCGGAGTCCTCAGTTCGTGCGAGACATTTGTAACGAATTCCCTCCGGTCCGCTTCGATTTTTTCCTCCTCCGTCACATCATGCAGCACGACAATCAGTCCGTTGATGAACCCCAGGGTGTCACGCTGAATGACGGAAAAATTCGCCCGTAAAATAAAAGGGGACTCCTTTGTACTATAATCAAGAATAATCGGCTCCTGCTGGTCCAGCAAGTCTTCAAAACTATTTTTATCCTCAAAAAAGAGCAGCTCCGTAATCGGTTGGGATATGACTGTTTCACGTGAAACGGAAAGCATTTTTGCTGCTTGTTCATTGATCAGAATGATGCGCCCTTTTCTGTCCGTCGCAATTACACCGTCCGTCATGTTGGAAAGGACAGAGGAAAGTTTTCTCCGTTCCCCTTCCGTCATCGCCTGGGCTTCCTGCAGCTTCCTCGTCAAGTGGTTAAACGAGATGGCCAGCTTGCCAATTTCATCATCGCCATAAACACGGACTTTTCTCGAAAAGTTTCCTTTTGCCATGGCCACGGCTTGCCTTTTCATATCGGAAATGGGCCTTGTAATCGTTCGTGCAACCAGGATCCCAAGGATCGCCGTAATAAACATGGCAATCAGTGTGGCTGAGATAAATATTTGGTTAATCTCTTCCAACTGGTTAAAGACCGTTTCGATTTTGGCAACGAGATAAATGGCTCCGGCCACTTCGCCTCCCGATTTGATCGGAGTGGTTAAAATCCAGACACGGTTGCCCGATGATTTATCAATAAAAATTTTGTCTTCTTTTTTTCCGCCGGCCAAAATCCGCTTTACCATGACGTCCGTTGTTTTCTGTCCAACCATGCCCTGGTTATTTCTCTCAGACGTTCCGATGATGATGCTTCTGTTATTGATGACGCGAACTTCGGATATATCCTCCGCCGAAAAGTCAAGGAGCAATTTGCGCACTTCGTCTTCCAGTGGAGGAACCGCTTCGTCCGTACGGTCTTTCATCATTTCTTCGCCGAGGCTGTATTCTAATAAAGGAAGCCTGCCTTCTATCGAATGCTTAAAGTTTGTAATCAACTGCTCTTCCAGTTTTCCGACAAAATACACACCGATAATTTGCATGGCAATCATAATGAGCAATAAATAGATCGTTACGAATTTAACATGGATTGACCGGAAAAAACCTACTTTTTCCATAAAAGACTACTCCTGTTCAGGAACGCGCAAATAATAGCCGACCCCTCTTCTTGTCACAATCCATGTTGGATGGCTGGGGTTGTCTTCAATTTTTTCCCTGAGGCGCCGGACCGTAACGTCCACCGTCCGGACGTCTCCGAAGTAATCGTATCCCCACACCGTTTGAAGCAAATGCTCGCGGGTCATCACTTGACCGCTATGCTTTGCCAGGTAGTGCAGAAGCTCAAACTCGCGATGTGTCAGTTCAATGGTTTCACCATTTTTGGAAACAATGTAGGCATTGGGATGAATAGTGAGTGCACCGATCGTAATTTCATCATTCTCATCCTCCGCCATTTGTTCGGCGCTTTGTGAATGGCGGCGCAGGTTTGCCTTCACACGCGCAATCAGTTCCCTCGTACTGAATGGTTTGGTTACATAATCGTCCGCTCCCAATTCCAGCCCAAGCACTTTATCAATTTCAGAGTCTTTTGCTGTCAGCATAATAATGGGCATGTCGTATTTTTTGCGCACTTCACGGCATACTTCCATCCCGTCCCGGTTCGGAAGCATGATGTCAAGCAGAATCATGTCCGGCTGCATTTCTTCCACAAGCTCCAATGCTTCATCGCCATCATAGGCGCATTGCACAGAAAATCCCTCTTTTTTTAGGTTAAACTGAAGAATATCGGCAATTGGCTTCTCATCATCAACTACCAGGATTTTCTTATCCACGGCCCCATCTCCTCTTTCATCATTCATTCTATATTAAATAAGTTTTATTTCTTCTATTAATCTCCCTATTTTATCATAAATAAAGGGCCTGGTCCAAAGGGCTCCCGGCTCCTTTTTATACCAGTCCCCTATCATTGGTTTCAAACGCCCATCATTGAATCATTGACAGAAAAAAGTAAAAAAAGCATCACGAGAGTCATCGTCGTCGCAATGCTTTTTAAAAGAAAAGTTAGTGATAATGTTAACATATGAATTTCGGATCAGCAAGATACTTCGACAAATTTTTCACCAGACTCTTCAATCTATATATCTTCAATTCGATTTATGGTATATTGGTTGAATTATTTGTTTAAAACTTTACCGATCAGTTTCATGCCTTTATGCAAAACAGTGAATTCCATTTTAAAAGCCCAATCATCCGATTAGGCTTTTTAGAACTCCAACTCGTAAAAAACTTCACAGTCCGCACATTCACTCGTTTAAAAACTGCATTGCTGTTTGTGCATAGATTCTCGAGGCTTCAATCAATTCATCCAGTTCAATATATTCATCAATTTGATGCGGGATATGGCGGTCACCCGCTCCTGTTGTCACAATCGGGATTCCTGCAAGATGCAGAAATGTTCCGTCAGTAGCACCCGGGACACCATTGAAGATTGGTTCCTTTCCAGTTACCGTACGGTAGGATTCGATACTTGCCCTCACAATGGGATCGTCCAAATCCGTTTCCGTCCACGGCCGGTTTTCAATCACCTCAATGGATGCCATGAAATCCGCGTCTTTTGAACCCAATTCTGCTAAAATATTCTCCATATCGACGCGAAGCTGGTCATGATCCTGTCCGGGGATGGTCCGTATATCCAGCGTACTGTAACAATGGTCAGGGATGACGTTGATTTGCGGCTCTCCTTTTTGGGGTCCCAAAACAATCGTTGGCGTGATGCTCGGCCAACCCAAATATTTGTGCTCTCCGACACGCTCTTTTTCGCGTTTTTCGAGCTCCATCAGTTTACAAATAATTTGCGCCATTCTCGTGTTCGGATTGATTCCGGCAAGCGGCATGGCACCATGCGCCATTTTTCCGTTGGTGCGAATGACCGCCCTCATGGCCCCTTTTTGAGTAATGCAAATTTGGTTTTCCTCCGGTTCACAGATGATGGCGCCATCCACCCCGTTCGCCCAGCCGCGTTTAATAAAATGCTTGATGCCAATCATCATGCCTTCCTCATCACAAGGGACACACAAAATAATTTTCCCATGCCATTGTAGATTGCTTCTTTTAATTGCATGGACCGCTGCAATGGCCGCTGCAAGATTTCCTTTTGTATCATTCGTCCCCCTGCCGTACATTCTGTTCCCTTCCATCACCGCTCCAAACGGGTCATAACTCCAGGCATCCCGGTCCCCTTCTGTTACGACATCGGTATGCCCTTCAAACAAAATGGTTTTTCCAGGTCTGCCGGAATCAAGAATGCCAATGACATTGGGACGCCCCTTGACAACCTCTTCAATATAAACCTCAAGTCCCATTTCCTTCAAATAATCATAAACATATTGTGCTGCTTTGCTTTCATTTGCCTGAGGGTCCTGAGGACGGTAAACACTTGGAATGCGTACCAATTCTTGCGTTAAACGAATTACTTCCTGATCATCCACATAATCATATACAGCCAAGCATACCCCTCCGTTTTACTGTTTTGTCGGTAAATCCCTATGCGCGGTTATTCCGCCGATGCTTTCAGCCGTTTTCACTGCATTGATTACCGCTTGCTCCATCACACTAGCGGCCAGTCCGCCAATGACATCAACAGGGACTCTTTTTCCCCCTGTGGCCACTGCAAAAATCGTATCACCATCTAACATGGTATGAGCTGGAAAAATGGTTCGCGCAAACCCATTTTGTGCCATTTGCGCCACCTTCGTTGCCTCCGCTTTCGACAGCTCCGCATTCACCGCTATCACTCCGATGGTCGTATTTGTACCGGCAGAAATGGCAGGCTGATCGTTTTCCTTAAGCAGTTCGATACTGTCAAGAAGCTTGCCCTGTTGGTAAGGACCGGCCATGATTTTTCCTGTGGAAGGCTCGCGAACATCCCCGACGGCATTAACCGCCACAATAGCACCAATAACAACCCCATTTTCCAAACCCAGCGAGGCACTGCCAAGTCCGCCTTTCATACAGCTGTCATGGCTGGCTAATTTGCCAACAGTAGCACCGCAGCCTGCTCCGGCATTCCCGGTTGCAAACTTCTCTGTTGTTGCCGCTTTAGCTGCTTCATAGCCCATTTGATTATCCGGCCTCACCTTTGGATCCCCTACTGAAAGGTCAAACAGCACGGCAGCCGGAACAATCGGAACTTTTGCAACCCCCACATCCAGCCCGATGTCCCGCTCCTCTAAAAACTTCATAACCCCGGAAGCGGCGTCTAAGCCAAACGCACTCCCTCCACTCAAGCAGATGGCATGAACCTGATCAACCAGATGGATAGGGTTTAGCAGATCTGTTTCCCGGGTGCCGGGAGCGGACCCTCTTACGTCCACTCCCCCCACCGCACCGCCTTCAAACAGAATCGCGGTACATCCAGTCAAAGCCTGTTTGTTTTCTTTATTGCCCACTTTCACTCCGGGCACATCCGTGATTTGATTATGCATTTCCTATACATCCACATCCTTGGAAATTTTTGATTTATTACTTTTGCCAATCCTCTTCCAAGCCAAGACAACCGCCAACGTCACAATCGTACCGACAATCGCCTCGGGTACCCCATTCGTAATTCCGACCGTCCATGCTACTCCCGGTGTTAAATAATTCCGTAAAACAGCCATGATTAACACCAGTACAGTATTGGTCAATGTGCCGATAAATGCAGCCGCTGCCACTCCAAAGTATTCGCTTTTGCCACGCAGTCCAACATATACGAGCCATGCGACAACACCAATAAACAGACGCGGCAAAATGGCCACCAGCGGATCTTTGAATAGAGGAACCGTCGCGTTGAGGAAGGAGGATATCCCGAAAATGGCTCCTACGATTAAACCGACAACCGGCCCCTGCATAATTCCGCCGATGATCGCGGGGATATGCATAATGGTGGCATTACCAGCGGCAGTCGGGACAGGAATGTACCCCAGCCGTGTGACACCCAAAAGAATCGCCACTGCACCCAATACACCGGCAATCACAATATCGCGAACTGTTAACTTCCTCATGATAAACCTCCCCTTTTTGGTCATAAATTAAATTGGAAATGGATAAAACAGCAACAATAATGCGAATAACAAGCCGATTGCCAATATGAGATAATCCCTTGCCATTGCTCTATATACGGAGAAGGTGGTTCGTTCACCGCCTGGTGTATAGCAGCGTGATTCCATTGCCAGGATCAGATCCTCTGCTCTTGTTAGAGCAATATTAAATAACGGAACAATGATGGGAAACATTTCTTTCGTTCTTTGGATAATCCTCCACCAGCCCCCGCTGCCAAAATCCGCTCCCCTGGAGGCCTGTGCTTTCATCATTTTTTCCATTTCGATCGCGAAGGTTGGCACGAATCGAATGGATATGGTGGTGATTAGTGAGATTTCATGGACCGGAAACTTTATTTTCTTTAAAGGACTTAATAAGCTTTGAATCGAATGGGTTAATTCTGTAGTGGAAGTTGACAGAGTGAGTACACTGCTTAAGAAAATGATTTCAATAAAACGAACTGCCGATACAACCACCAAACGGATGCTCTCACTTGTGATTAAGATAAAACCATATTCAAAATAAACTGTCCCGCCCGAAAAGATTTGTCCTTGAAAGAGCAATTGCAAGACTGCCAGGATGATAATAAAGGGAATGGCCGGCTTTACGCCCGAAAGCCCGTATTTAATCGGTATTTTAGACACCCGGAATAAATAAATCGACAGAATAAGGCCAATGGCATTTCCGATATAGCTTGTATTCAAGGCGATTGCCAATACGAGAAATACAAAGGCAAGGAGCTTTATTCGCGGATCGAGGCGATGAATAAATGAGCCTGTCGGTATATATTGGCCGATGGTGATATTACGGGAAATATCAAATTCGCTGGACATATGGTGAACCCTCCTTCTTTCCGGCAATAACCTTCATGACTTCGTGAGCTGCTTCAGTAATCGAAAATGCATCCGTATTCACCCGATATCCAAGATCTGATAAATGATACAGAATTTGCACCGTTTCCGGAGTTCCAATTTGATGATTAATTAGTTTTTCCTTATCCGTAAAAATTTCTTTAGGAGTGCCTGTCAAAACGTTGCTCCCATCCGCCATGACATAGATCCGGTCTGCAAGTTTAGCTACCTCTTCCATATTGTGTGAAACAAAGATGACCGTTAACTTTTCTTCCTTGTTTAATCGGTTGATTTTTTCAAGCAGTTCATTTCTTGACCTCGGATCCAGGCCTGCTGTCGGTTCATCCAGAACCAATATTTTTGGCTTGAGTGCAAGAATCCCGGCCAATGCCACTTTTCGTTTTTGCCCGCCGCTTAAAGCAAAAGTCTGTCTGTCCTTCATTTCCTCAAAGTCCAACCCAACAACCGACATCGCCCATTTCACTCGTTCTCTCACCTCCTTTAGAGGGAGTCCCATCTTAAAAGGCCCATAGGCAATATCATCGCCAATGATTTTTTCAAAAATTTGATCCTCGGGGTTTTGAAACACAAGGCCCACCTTCTGCCTGAGCTTCTTCAAATCGACATGTTTCTCTGATAAATCCTCTCCATCGATCATGACTTTTCCTGATTCCGGCCTCATCAGCCCGTTTAAGTGCTGAATTAATGTCGATTTCCCTGAACCTGTATGACCGATAATGGCAATGCATTCCCCTTCTTCAACGAACAGATTTGCTCCCTTTAACGCCACATGCTCCATCGGTGTTCCTTTCATATACGTATGGGTCAGGTTTTCAACCTCAATGATTGGCGTTTTTATCATGAGCCCGCCTCCCCACTCGCAAATTTAACGACTTCTCCAATCAACTCATTTTCGTGGATAATGTCATTTGAAAAGAAGCTGTATTGGTTGTGAATGATTTCGGCCATCTGGCTGACCGCGGGGACATCCAACTGAAGATTCTCCAATTCTTGCTTATGTTTAAAAATCTCCCTTGGCGGGCCATCCATGACAATTTGTCCTTGTTCGATCACCATAATCCGATTTGCCTCTGCTGCTTCCGACATGTGGTGCGTAACCGTGACAATGGTCATTCCCTTATCGTTCATTTCTCTCATTACCCGCAGAACTTCTTTCCTGCCGAAACTGTCAAGCATGCTCGTAGCCTCGTCAAAAACAATACAATCCGGCTGCATCGCCAACACGCCGGCAATGGCAACCCGCTGCTTTTGTCCTCCGGATAAATGATGGGGAGGTCTCAGCCTGTATTGCGACATTTGAACAACATGCAAAGCTTCATCAACGCGCCTTTTCATTTCTTCTCTTGGCACACCAATATTCTCGAGGCCAAATGCAACATCTTCCTCGACGATCGTCGCGACAATCTGGTTATCCGGGTGTTGAAAAACCATTCCGACTGTTTTGCGAATCTCCCGCTTCTTTGCGTCATCTTTCGTATTATGGCCGTCAACCCAAACATCACCAGTTTCAGGAATCAAAATCCCGTTTAAATGTTTGGACAGCGTGGATTTTCCGGAGCCGTTATGGCCAATGATCGCCACATATTCGCCGGGAAAAATTGAAAACGAGACACCCTTCAGAACAGGAACGGAATTTTGTTCATTGATTTTGTAAGAAAACGATACATCTTCAACGCGAATAATAGGTTCCATTTTTGTCCTCCTTTCACCGTTCGCTTATATGCCGCGTCCTCCATCAATATTTAAGATCTCTCCCGTAACATTCTTTGAAAGATCGGAGGCCAGATAAAGGGCCCCTTGGGCAATGTCTTCGGGTTCAATCAACCTTCCCAATGGAACACTTTCCTGAAAAATCGTTTTGATGCCCTCTTCCTTCTCCGTCTCATCTTCACCAAGGAATTTTTCAATCATTGGGGTATTGGCAGGACCGGGATTGATGGCATTCACTCTGATTTGTTCAGACGCCAGCTCTAATGCCAATGCTTTGGTCAGCATGATGGCAGCCCCTTTGGATGCACAATAAGCATGTAAACCGGGCCGTGCCCTAATTCCGGCGATGGAAGCGATATTGACAATACTTCCGCTCTTTTGCCGCTTCATGAAAGGGACTGCATATTTGGCGGTCAGAAATATCGATTTTGCATTTACGTTCATCATGACATCCCATTGCTCCACCGTTAATTCTTCAACGGAAGTGAAAGATTGGGGAACTCCGGCACAGTTCACGACGATATCCAAGCCGCCATAAGCAGCCACTGTTTGGGCCACCAGATCCTCAACACCCGATACATCTGCCACATCCGCCTGGACGGCTTGCACATGATGATCCCCGGCCGCATGAGCCGCCGTTTTGGCCGCCTCATCATTGATATCAGCCATTGTCACATTTGCCCCCTGTTGGGCAAATAAATGGGCAATTGCTTTCCCCATTCCTGAACCTGCACCTGTAACAATTGCCGTTTTTCCCTGTAGTATTGCCAAAACAAATCCTCCCTTTTTAAAGATTCCGATTATTATAGATGATGGCCAACAGCCAATTGGGCCATTTTGGAGATGATGGCCTCTCCCATTTCAACGGTGGTTGCTGTTCCGCCGAGATCAGGTGTCCTAATCTTTCCATCAACTAAAACAGCTTCAATCGAGTCTACGATCAGTTTGCCAATATGATTGTGACCGAGATGATCCATCATGAGACCGACACTCCAAATGGATGCAATTGGATTGGCAATGCCTTTTCCGGCTATATCGGGAGCCGACCCATGAATGGGCTCAAACATCGATGGGTAGGCCCGTTCCGGATTGATGTTCCCGGACGGCGATATGCCCAATCCCCCGACAATCGCTGCGCCCAAATCAGTGAGAATATCTCCGAACAAATTGCTGCCTACAACGACATCAAACTCCTCCGGCCGGGAAACAAAATAAGCAGCAAGAGCATCAATATGATAGAGTCGGGTTTGAACGCCGGGATAATTGCCGCTGATTTCTTTTACCAGCTCATCCCAAAATGGCATGGTAAAGTTTATGGCATTGGATTTTGTGGCGACCGCAAGATTCTTCTTTCTTTTTTCAGCCAATGTAAAAGCATAGTTTAAGATTCTTTCCGTTCCGAATCTTGTAAAGACGCTATTTTGCATGGCCAATTCATAGGGTGTTCCCTCATGAACACGCCCCCCGCTATTGAAATACTCTCCCTCGGTATTCTCCCGGATGACCACAAAATCAAGATCTTCATGGTTTTTATAGCGCAACGGACTTTCCAGTCCCCGAAGCAGTTTAATCGGCCGCAAATTGACATACTGTTGAAATTTCTGGCGAATCGGCAGGATGAGCTCCCAAACAGAAATGTAATCAGGCACCGTTTTTGCCCCAACAGCACCAAAAAGGAGCACATCAAAATCCTTTAAAATCTCCAGGCCATTTTCGGGCATCATTCTGCCGCTTTTCAGGTAATAATCACAACCCCATTCAAAATGTTCACTGTAGAATTTTATACCGCCATGAAGCTCCTCTACCATTTTGATCATTTTCAGAGCTTCATTGGTGACCTCCGGGCCAATGCCATCGCCCGGTATTACCGCCATTGAAAAATGCTGCACATGTTTCACTCCTTTCATTTTCTGTTGGTTTGCTCATTTGCTTTTCATTTTGATCGCAACATTTTTTAATTGTGTATAATTTCTCAAAGCTTCAATGCCTTTTTCACGGCCGATGCCGCTCTTTTTATAGCCTCCGAAGGGAAGTTCCACTCCGCCCGCTGCTCCGTAGTCATTGATAAAAACCTGGCCGCTTTTCACTTTGCCGGCAATTCGGTGCGCGCGGGAAACATCATTGGTCCAGATACCTGTTACAAGGCCATACGGCGTGCCGTTTGCCAGTTCAATCGCTTCCTCTTCCGTTTCAAATTCAAACACCGTCAAGACAGGGCCAAAAACTTCTTCCTGGGCTATTTCACTTTTATGGGAAACGTTTTCAATGATAGTTGGTTCAAAATAAAACCCCTTGTTCAAATCCCCCCCGATTGCCCGCTTGCCGCCAATCACAATCCGGGCTCCTTCTTCCTTTGCCCTGTCAACCATGGCCGTGATGCGCTCAAATTGCTTTTGGGAGATAATGGGACCCAACTCACTGTCATTTGTTCCCGGGCCCATCTTGATTTGCTGCATTTTTTCTGTTAATATTCCGATCAGCTTATCCTTGATTGCGGAATGAACGAGTAATCTGGAGCCAGCTGAACACGTTTGGCCGGCATTCTGGATAATCGACCGCATTACCCATGAAACCGTCTCTTCAAGATCGCAGTCAGGAAATACAATATGCGGCGACTTTCCTCCCAACTCGAGTGTGACCGGGATAATATTTTTGGCTGCCGACATCATCACGCTTGCTCCTGTGGCGACCGAACCGGTGAAAGTGATGTGATTGACATCAGGATGATTAACCAGGGCTGCTCCAGCCTCTTTGCCATAACCGGTGACAACTTGAAGGGCATGTTTCAGAACTTCCATTTCCGAGAAGATCTCGGCCAGCTTTAATGCTGACAAAGGGGTATCTTCGGCAGGCTTCACAACGACTGTATTTCCAACAGAAATGGCTGCTGCTACACCTCTTGATGTGATTTGCAGCGGATAATTCCAAGGGATAATGTGCGCGCAAACCCCCATGGGTTCACGCACCGTATAGTCAATCACATTGGGCGCCACCGGGATTGTTTCACCAAACATCTTGTCGGCAGCTCCCGCATAATACTTAAAATAGCGGGCTGCACTTTCTACATCACTTCTTGCCTGAGACAGCGGTTTTCCAGTATCCAATGTTTCAATCATTGCCATCTCTTCCGCTCTTTCACGCAATTTGCGTGCCACATCGAAAAGTGCACGGCCTCTTTCACTTGGCTTCAAAGATTGCCACTCCGGCGATTCAAATGCCTGTTTGGCCGCCGCAACAGCCAGGTCAACATCTTCTTTCCCTGCCCTGGGAACCCTTTCGATCTCCTCTTGATTTGCAGGATTATATGTAGAAAAAAACGCTCCTGCAACAGAATTCGTCCATTGGCCGTTCACATACATTTTCATCGTTTGCATCTCCCTTCAAGCAAAATCGCAATGAATTACCTTTATAAAATTTATAATTGCAATTTTTATGCCAAAAATGAATATTTTAAATAGACGAAAAAAAGCAGGGTTGTACAGCCCTGCTTTTTCTATAGTGTTGTATACATACAACATGGGGTTGCATTTTGAAACATCATAATTGATATTCTTTCATTTTTCTCCATAAGGTGGAACGGTCAATACCGAGTGATTGAGCCGCTAATGTTTTATTATTCCCGTACTTTTCCAGTGTTGCCTGGATGAGTTCTCTTTCCTTATTTTTGATGCTTCCTTTTATGTCTGGATCCTGTTTGTTCCTTTTCCTGTTTATTTTTTCCGATAGAAATTTTGCGCCTTTCAGCCTTAATACCGTCCCTTCTTCAAGCACCACCATCCGTTCTATAACATTTCTTAATTCGCGTATATTGCCGGGCCAGTCATATTTCCGAAATAAACAAAGCAAATCCTGTTCCACTGTTTCAATCTTGATTTTTCTTTTATCGTTATATTCGTGCAGAAACGATTCCGCCAATTTTGGAATATCTGCCAATCGCTTGCGCAAAGGCGGCAATTCCAAAGTTAACACATTTAACCGATAGTATAAGTCAGCGCGAAATTGGTTTTGTTCAACCGCCTCCTCTAAATTTCTGTTGGTGGCTGCAATGATACGGACATCTACCGGGATGATCCGTTCGCCGCCCACACGCCTGATTGCTCTTTCTTCCAGAACTCGTAATAAAAGCGCCTGAATGCGCAAGGAAATTTCGCCGATTTCATCTAAAAAAAGAGTGCCTCCATGGGCCAGTTCAAACAATCCGGGCTTACCATCTTTTAATCCTCCAGTAAATGTGCCTTTTTCATAACCAAACATTTCACTTTCTAGCAAGTTTTCCGGCAATACGGCACAATTCACCGCGACAAACGGGCCAAGCATACGGCTGCTTGCGGCATGAATTCCTTGCGCAAATAATTCCTTCCCGGTTCCGGACTCGCCCATAATCAGGACCGTAGACTCCGTTTCAGCAAATTTCCTTGCCAGATTGACTGCTTCCTTTATTTCGGGTGTATCTCCAATAATATGGCTTAAGCGATACTTGGCCTCCAGTCCTTGGCGATGAAGCTTTCTACGCAGCTGCAATTCGATTTTCTGAATATCGGTAATTTCTTTAAAGTTCGAGACGGCTCCGACAATTTTTCCTTTCACGATGACGGGAGAACGGTTAATGACCACTTGGCGGCCGCCAATTGTCGCAATATCATTCCTTTCCGTCTCGCCTTTCTCCAAAACCCGGAGCATATCGGATTGCGGAATAAAATCAGTAATGTTTCTTCCCTTCATTTCCGCATCTACGCCGAGGATGGTTTTCGCATGTTCGTTCACCAGCTTAACCTTTCCATTCCGGTCCACGGCAACTACCCCGTCATGAGCTGAATGGACAATCGCCTCAACTTGGTATCTTTCTCTTAACTGTTCCTCCGTTAAATCTACCAACGAAGCTGCTGTTTGCAAAAAAGGAATCAAAGAGGCAAGCGCCGGCTTCGCAAAATGAATATTTTTCATCCTCGGATTGGGAATAAACCCTTTTAACCAGATTGGCGCCAAATATATCTTGTCGGCGTTTAGCGCTGAAGTTTGAATGCCGGATAGATAGGAAAGGTGAAACTCTTTATTCGTATAAGAATGTTTCAACCACCCTATTTCTTCGTTTGAGGCAATAAAAGTGAGTTCCTTTTTCTCTGGAGATTCAGTCCTTATCCATCTTTCGACATCATCAGCATGGAGGTGAATGGGGATAACCGGAAAGGAAAGGTCCGTTAATTCTTTTCGAAAAATCGCCGGCGTCATAATCACCATCGGATTCATGATTTGATCCAATATTGAATTAATCGAATAAAAACTGGCAACTGTATGTCCCATTACTGTTAATAACTGTTTTATTTGATTCTCATAGACATCATTCATTTTATAAAGAGCTATCATACTATCACTCCCCTGAATAACGTTTGGACTTCTTTAAATAAGTTAATTCTATACAAACTACATAATCCCTTTTTGTTTGAGATGCTGGAATATCATTCATTATAAAAGGATCGTCAATACTCTTTATAGAAGGATTTTGTATTTTAAAATAAATAACCCCAACCGACTTAAGTGGGATTCTTTTGATATGAATATATACTAAAATAGAAAGGGATGAGGTTGGCTTCACAATTATTGGCATTAACCATACAACACTCTGCCGGGAAATTAATAAATATCAATAGAACTTCGCTGAAAATGAAAAAGAGCTGATGTTTAAGCATCAACTCTTTTATATCATTATCTCCACACACTTCTGACAACGTTTGTTTGTGAACGGTCCGGCCCTACTGAAAAGACGGAAAGTGTAACGCCGGTCAATTGCGAAACGCGTTCCAAGTAATGGCGTGCATTGGCAGGAAGCTCATCCAATGTTTTGCAGCCGGTAATATCTTCTGTCCAGCCGGGGAGTTCTTCATATACAGGTTTGCAATCTTTCAATATGTTCAAATTTGCCGGATACTCTTTAATCAATGTGCCTTTATAGTCATATGCCGTGCAAATTTTCAACGTGTCAATTCCCGTCAATACGTCAATCGAATTGAGGGACAGGTCTGTAAGACCGCTGACACGGCGGGCATGCCTGACCACGACGCTGTCAAACCAGCCGACGCGGCGCGGGCGTCCGGTCGTCGTCCCGTATTCACGTCCGACCTCGCGGATTTGTTCGCCAATTTCATCCTTCAATTCAGTCGGAAACGGTCCATCCCCCACTCTTGATGTATAAGCTTTGCATACACCGACAACGTGGTCGATTTTCGTCGGCCCCACGCCGGAACCGATCGTGACCCCGCCGGCTACCGGGTTGGAAGACGTTACAAACGGGTATGTTCCCTGGTCAATGTCGAGCATGACCCCTTGTGCGCCTTCAAAAAGGACCCGTTTTCCTTCATCCAATGCATCATTCAACACGACAGACGTATCACAAACATAGTCCTTGAACTGCTGTCCGTATTCATAGTACTCATCCAGAATATCTTCCAGTTTGAATCCTTCCGTCTCATAAAAACGCTCAAGCAGCCGGTTTTTCTCCGCCAGGTTGCGGGTAAGCTTCTCTTCAAAAACCTCACGGTCCAACAGATCGGCAATCCGGATGCCGACACGTGCTGCTTTGTCCATATATGCCGGACCGATCCCTTTTTTCGTCGTGCCGATTTTGTTGGCGCCCTTGCGCTCTTCTTCCACCTCATCAATTTTCAAATGATAAGGGAGGATCACATGGGCCCTGTTGCTGATTCTCAAATTCTCCGTTGAAACACCGTGGCCATGCAAATATTCCAGCTCTTTTACAAGCGCTTTCGGATCAACCACCATGCCGTTTCCAATTACGCTGATTTTATCTTTATAAAAAATTCCGGACGGAATTAAATGCAGCTTATATGTAACGTTGTTAAATTGAATCGTATGGCCCGCATTGTTGCCTCCCTGATACCGGGCAATCACTTCTGCGTTTTCGGATAAAAAATCCGTGATTTTCCCTTTTCCTTCGTCTCCCCATTGCGTTCCGACAACCACTACTGATGACATGCAAAAAGCACCTCCGACGGTTCAAACGAACCCTATTATGAAAACAAATATATTTTATCAGTGAATCATACACCGGGTCAACCTAAAGACGAACATTAAATATAAATATTAACTTTTTGTTCGTATTTAGACTGGATTTTCTACCCCTTCTATTATAACCTACTTGTTTAAAGTTGTAACAGAAATCACTCCTTTGCTATCCTTTTTCGGAAAGAAGGGTCGGTCAACAACTTTAGCTGGAAGCTGTTCATCTTTTGTTGCAGCTTGAACTGCTCCCATTGACTCAAATCATCGGCAAAAAACGCCATTTCTGTCCGGTTTCCTTCCTTATCTTCGGCGTACATCGAAACGGTCAAAACAAATGCAGTCGATCCGCCTTTTTGCCCGGCGTGCTTTAACCATTCTTTGTTAGACGGATTTTTCATGAGCTGCTCAAGTACCGGGTCAAGATAATCATGAACCTTTTTCGGAAAATAATTTTTGCTGTTTAGTTTTTCCATCAACGATACATATTCTTTTGTCGTGCTCCTTGGCAGCCGATCAGACCATATCTTTTGAAACTTCATATCGAGCGTTGCGTTCAATTGCTTTTTCATTTGTTCAGTCGGCGGTGCAGCTTGCCATTCTTTATTAATATTGACCGCCCTTTCCCGATAATCATCGAGGGGCATGTTTTTTAATGCCGCCAATGCCTCTTTTTTCGGCAAGCCTTCTTCTTCCATCAGCTGAACCGGAACAAACATTGCTCCGCTGATTGGATACAGCGGTTCGTGCGCTGATAAATCCAATTCGTCCAGCAACTGATTGATGCGGTCCAACCCAAGCAATTGCATTAAATAATCCGTATTGGCATTTGAGCTGAAAGCAATCATTCCGTCGGCGATTTCACTGATCTTTACCTTGGAAATGTCTTCATTTTTTCCGTTTTTTAATTCTTTGATCCAGGCTTCATGCGCCCCGCCATCTGTTTTGGGAAAATAATATTTTTCCAGTTCTTTTAAGCTTACTTGTTGATCGGGATTAATCCTTCCTTCTGCCGCTTGGCTTGCATATTCAATAGCCACGATGATTTTCATCGTACTCGCCAGCGGCAGGGGCTCATTTTCATTTATATTAGCCAATTTATTGCCGTTGTGGCTGATCGATAATGCGATATGTTTAGATGACGCCTTTTCCTTGATAAAATTGAATACATATTCAGGATCATTCTTTTTCATTTCTTGGAAAAACCAAATGCCGGCCCCAACGATGACGAGTAGGATGACCACACCGCCTGCAATCATCCATATAATTAATTTTTTCACACTCATCCTCCTGTTTCATTGTGCTGCTATATATACGAATAAATAGTGGACGAGTTTCATTTTGGGAGCATTGCATAAGAGATTCCCGTCAAAAGTGAAAGACTGGAATAGAATCAAATTGATCGTATGGTATGGTTCCTGGATCATAAAAACCTAACGTGTTTTCTCAGAAGTGAGAGATGGGAGGTTGGATTTGATTAAATTGGCAAACTCCCACGCAGCAAAAAAAGCATCTCATCCATGAGATGCTTAATATTTTATGCTCCAGGGGGAGCAGCGGTTTCATCAAATCGTCTCTCTAAATTGACGAATTTATTATATTCTTTTACAAATGCAAGCTGGACGGTTCCGGTCGGGCCGTTCCTCTGTTTCGCTATAATGATTTCTATAATATTTTTGTTTTCCGATTCCTGGTCATAGTAATCTTCACGGTACAGGAAAGCGACGATATCGGCATCCTGCTCGATACTTCCGGATTCCCTGATGTCGGACATGATCGGACGTTTATCCTGGCGTTGTTCCACGCCGCGGGAAAGCTGGGATAGCGCAATGACCGGAACTTCCAATTCACGGGCCAATGCCTTTAATGAACGGGAAATTTCCGATACTTCCTGCTGGCGATTTTCTTTTGACCGCCCGCTTCCCTGAATGAGCTGTAAATAGTCAATCAAGATCATTCCAAGACCGTGTTCCTGTTTAAGCCTCCGGCATTTGGAACGGATTTCACTAATGCGGATGCCGGGGGTGTCGTCAATATAAATTCCGGAATTGGACAGGCTTCCCATTGCCATCGTCAGCTTGCGCCAATCTTCATCGGTCAGTGCCCCGGTTCTTAAATTTTGGGCATTTATATTGCCTTCGGCACAAAGCATACGCATGACGAGCTGCTCTGCACCCATTTCGAGGCTAAAAATCGCTACGTTTTCATCCGTTTTTGTTCCGACATTTTGGGCAATATTCAACGCAAAGGCCGTTTTACCGACTGATGGACGGGCAGCCACGATAATCAGGTCATTTCGCTGGAAGCCTGCCGTCATTCTGTCCAGTTCTGAGAATCCCGTCGGAATTCCGGTAATTTCCCCTTTTCGGTTATGGAGCATTTCTATATTGTCATATGTACGGACAAGAATGTCCTTTATGTTTTGAAAGGAACTGGCGTTTTTCCGCTGGGCCACTTCCATAATATTTTTTTCCGCTTCATCCAACAGCTCTTCCACTTCGTCTTCACGTGTGTAGCCGCTTGTGGCAATGTCTGTGGCTGTCCGAATTAAACGGCGCAGGAGCGATTTTTCTTCGACGATCCGGGCATAGTAGCCGATGTTGGCAGCCGTCGGTACTGATACGGAAAGTTCACTTAAATAAGTAATTCCTCCTACATCCTCAAGCAAATTGGATGCTGCCAGTTTTTCGGATACTGTTACAAGGTCCACCGCTTTTCCCGACTCGTTCAATTCAATCATTACATCAAATATTTTCTGGTGGGCGCTGCGGTAAAAGTCTTCGGGCACAAGGATTTCCGAGGCTAATACGATCGCTGAAGGCTCAAGAAAAATAGCACCGATTACGGCCTGCTCCGCTTCTATATTTTGCGGCGGCGTACGGTCTATTAATAGTTCATTCACTGTTCAATCCACCTCCCTGCTCTCGCACAACATATAAAAAATGTGACCGCCAATCCGGATCACATTTTTTATCACATACTCTATTCTACCATGAAATGGCGGGGAGACATATATGATTTTCAGTTTTGCTCCTTTACGTGTACATTAAGCGTTGCCGTGACTTCGGGATGTAGTTTTACCGGAACTTTCGTTACTCCGAGTGAACGGATCGGCTGGTCGAGTTCAATTTTTCTTCTATCAATTTTAATTTCGTGTGTTTTGTTTAATTCATCCGCAATCTGTTTGTTTGTAATCGATCCGAAAAGCCTGCCGCCTTCCCCTGATTTTGCTTTAATTTCCACGGTCAATTTTTCAAGTGTTTCCTTCAATCGCTTGGATTCTTCGAGCAGCTCTTTTTCCTTCTGCTTTTCTTTTTTCTGCTGGTTTTCAAGCTTCTTTAAGTTCCCGGAAGTTGCTTCGATTGCCAATCCTTGTTTGAATAAAAAGTTTTGTGCATATCCGACAGCGACATCTTTGATTTCCCCTTTTTTTCCTCTTCCCTTAACGTCTTTTAAAAAAATGACTTTCATGAAGATTGACCTCCCTCTAAATATTCATCCAATGCTTGCCTTAATTGCAATTCGGCTTCCAGGACGGAGACATCCGGCAACTGGACGGCTGCATTCGACAAATGGCCGCCGCCGCCCATCATTTCCATGACGATTTGCACATTGACTTCACCAAGTGAACGGGCACTGATGCCGACAGTATTTTCGTCCCGCTTGGAAATGACAAATGAGGCATTTACGCCTTCCATCGTCAGTAACGTGTCAGCCGCCTGGGCAATCATGATCGGGTTATAAATCACATCGTCCGCACCTGTTGCAATTGCAATTCCATCCCCGTAAAATTCCATTGTTTCAATTAGCTTCGCACGCTTTACGTATGACTCCACATCTTCTTTCAGGAACTTTTGCACAAGAACGGTATCGGCTCCCCGCGCCCTTAAATAAGAAGCGGCATCGAACGTTCGGGAACCTGTCCTGAGCGTAAAGCTTTTTGTATCCACAATAATGCCCGAAAGGAGAGCCGTCGCCTCAAGCCTATGCAATTTTTCCCCTTTGGGCTGGTATTCCAGCAGCTCCGTAACAAGTTCGGATGTAGATGAAGCATAGGGCTCCATATAGACAAGCAGCGGCTTTTTGATAAAATCTTCACTTCTCCGGTGGTGGTCGATGACAACGATGCGTTCGGTTTTCCCCAAAAGCTTCTCTTCAATAACGAGAGATGGTTTATGGGTGTCCACGACAACAAGCAATGTATCTTCCGTTGCAATTTCCAAAGCATCCTCCGGTGAAATAAGCCTAGTATAAATATCGGGTTCGTTTTTTAATTCTTCTATGAGCCGCCTGACTCCCTTGTCAATCTCGTCAAAATTAATCACAATATAGCCTTCCCGCTGGTTCATTTGCGCGGCTTTCCGGATGCCGATTGCAGCTCCAATGGCGTCCATATCCGGATATTTGTGCCCCATTACAATCACTTTGTCGCTTTCTGCTATCAAATCCTTCAACGCATGCGAAATGACACGCGCCCGAACCCGGGTTCTTTTTTCCATCGGATTCGTTTTCCCGCCGTAAAATTTCAATTTTCCATTTGGCAGCTTCATTGCGACCTGGTCCCCTCCGCGCCCAAGTGCAAGATCCAGGCTTGACTGCGATAAAGCGCCGAGTTCGGGAAGCGACGAAACCCCGAGTCCGACCCCGATACTGAGCGTTAAAGGAACATGCTGCTTTGCCGTCGTTTCCCTGACGGTATCTAAAATCGAAAACTTTTCCTGCTCCAATTGATGTAGAATTTTTTCCGTTAATAAAATAATAAACCGGTCGGATGATGTTCTTTTCAGGAAGATATCCCGCTCCATGGCCCAATCATTTAAAAGCGATGTAACGGTGCTGTTCAATTCACTTTTCGCCTGGTCATTCATTCCTTGTGTAGCATCATCGTAATTATCAATTAAGATGGTCGCGATGACCTGGCGCTCTTCCTGGTACCGCTTGACCGTTTCCATTTCTTCCGTTACATCAAAAAAGTAAAGGAGCCGCTCTTCTTTTTTGGCCTCTACACGGTATTTTCGGTCGTTCAACGTGACAATCTCCGTCTCACGTCCTTCCTTTACCAGTTTCACGAGCGCTTCCGAAATGTCATATAAAGTCTTTCCGACAAGTTTGTTCTCGTTTAAGCAGGAAGCCATATAAGAGTTTGTCCATTCGATATCATAATCTTCATTGATGAGCATAACCCCGATCGGCATCTCCAACAGCGCCTCTTCTCCAACCTTTTTAATGCGATGGGAGATAGTCGAGATATATTTTTCTGTTTCACGCAGCATGTCGTTTTCCGCTTTGATTGTATAAAAAACGAAAATACCGAGCAAGAGAGCACCCAATGCACCCGCCCACCAGTGCTGGAAACTGATGATAATCAGAAGAACGGCGTTAAGAGCGACTATTCCAAAGATCGGATAACGGTTCTTCCTTTGCTTTTTATATGGAGGCATCCCTTCAGCTCCCTCAATCCTAAATTTATTTCTTTGCCAACCGCTCCCTTAAATCAAATCCCAAGTCAATTATACCCAATAACCTGACGATTGAAAAAAAGATTGGCCATAAAAAGGTCATGATTGCGGCCATGATCGGAATAGCTTTGGGCCAGTTTTTCAGATAGCTGTAATAAAAGATGAATGCCAGTCCCTGAATGAGCAGAAGCATTTCCAAAATATAGGCCGCATTCATAACGACCAAATATAAATATGTACCTTCTTCCAAGTCGGCCACAAATGAAATAATCAATGTAATTAAATAATACCATAAAATACTTCTTGGGAACTTTAAAGTGCGGAACGGAGGGAATTGCGGAACATTCACACCAAACCTTTTCAGTAGCGGAAAGTTCACAACCATCAACAGTATGACTGATAAAAAAGCTCCCCCAATCAGCAAGCTTGGCGCCAATGTTTTCATCAACTTGATCATGCCTTCTATTTGCTGCGTGACTTGCACATTGGGGGCTTGCCCCAACGATTCAAGAAGATTGCCATATTTGTCGGCCGATGATCTGAACATCCGGGTGAATTCATCCATAAAGTTAAATTCAAACAGTGTAACCACTATGCCATAAAAGAGAACAATATTTCCTAAAAACACCATACTTGATGCCATGTATGAAATCAGTTTGCTCTTTCCGCTTCTAATGCAATATCCCATCACCAATCCAGTCGTTCCGTATAAGACGGCGATTGGAACAGCCAAAACGGAGATGACTGCTGACATGCCAATGGCACCGGCCAATAAAACAAACGCATTTTTCATCGGGTATTTTGCGCTGTATAAAAGAAACGGCAAAATCAAGAAAAAATTAGTAATGAACGTGGCCATCGGAACAAAAACGGAAAGGAAGATCAGCACAGCAAACACTGCGAGCATAAGTGCCCCTTCCGTGAGCATACGGGTATTTTTCACTATTTCACCTCATCGAAAACATATATACCTATTCATTTTAGCGATTGTTGATTGTTCGTTCAACTGATGGCTATGCGGGGTTTTCTTTTATCCTCACTGAACCAATCGCATCTCCCGCCTAACCCCTCCAATTGGCGTCTTACTGCCAAGATAAAAAAACAGCAAGAGTTGCCCCTTACTGTTTTTTTTAAATATTATTCACCTGCTACAAACGGAAGAAGTGCCATTTGACGTGCACGCTTAATTGCAACCGTCAATTTTCTTTGGTATTTCGCGCTTGTTCCAGTTACACGGCGCGGAAGAATTTTGCCGCGTTCAGAAATGAACTTTTTAAGCAAGTCTACATCTTTGTAATCGATGTGTGTAATTCCGTTCGAAGTAAAGTAGCACACTTTCCGGCGTTTGCGTCCGCCTCTGCGTCCACCTGCCATTTTACATAACCTCCTTTTATTTTATTTAGAATGGAAGATCGTCATCTGAAATGTCGATCGGTTGTCCATCATTTGAGAACGGGTCTTCATCTGTCCGAGTATACCCTTGGTTTTCTTGTTGATCCTGATGTCCATAACCTTGGCTTCGTTGGGTTCCGCCTCCATACTGGCTTCCTCCAAAGTCTCCGCTTCGACCTTGTTGGGATGCGCTTCTAGGTTCCAAGAACTGAACACTATCCGCAACAACTTCGGTTACATACACGCGTTTTCCGTCTTGTCCTTCATAACTGCGTGTTTGAATTCGACCTTCAACACCTGCCAAACTTCCTTTTTTCAAGTAGTTGGCGACGTTTTCTGCTGGACGACGCCATATGACACAATTAATAAAGTCCGCTTCGCGTTCCCCTTGCTGATTCGTAAATGTTCGGTTTACAGCCAGCGTAAAATTGGCTACCGGCACCCCGCTTGGGGTATACCGCAATTCCGGATCCCTCGTTAATCGGCCAACTAATACAACTCGGTTTATCATCAGAATCAACCTCTTCCCGTGTACTTCTTAAATTGTTTCACGTGAAACATTTATTTTTCATCTTCTTTAATCACAATGTGACGGATGATATCATCATTGATTTTTGCAAGCCGATCGAATTCCTGGACAGCTTCAGGCTCTGCGTTTGTATGGATCAGACGGTAGTAACCATCGCGAAAATCCTCAATTTCATATGCAAGACGCCGTTTGCCCCAATCCTTTGATTCGATGATCTCTGCACCGTGAGAAGTTAAAACTTGGTCAAAACGCTCAATTAATGATTGTTTTGCTTCCTCCTCGATATTTGGACGAATGATGTACATGATTTCGTACTTTCTCATCTTTTACACCTCCTTGTGGTCTATGCGGCCCCTTCAGGGGCAAGGAGCAATTTTCATTACTCACAGAGAAAAATTATAGCATATAGCCCGATAAATAACAATCATAAAAAAAGCGCAAGTGCCTTGCCCATCGACGTACAGGCTGGACCGAAATGCGAAAACGCCTTGATCAGCCCCGACCAGCATAAGACGGTTCCCGAGGAGGCTGTACTTCAGCCACCACAGGGAATTGGCTTATGACCTCGAGGGGCTAGGCGTTGCAGCTAGACAGAGTACCTCCGACGAGATAAAGGAACACGGCGAAGAACGCAGGCTCAAGCAGCGACGTCCTTGAAAAAACTTCGCTTTTCCTTCGTGCGATGCTGACGCTGTCGAAGCTTTCCTTGTCCTGTCGCTTCGCCTGCACTAGCACCTCCTGTGCGTCGGAGCTAGACACAGAAAAGCTTCATTTGAAGAAAAATTTTCTTGGCAAGATATACTTTTTCATAAAAGCAAAAGCCATGCTTGCGCATGGCTCATGATTCATCTTTATTTTTCTCGTATGCCTCCCTGGATGGGTTATACAATTTATCAAGATCCGGTTCTTCGGCAAACTCTGTTCCATAGTTCGGTTGGGCCTTTGCGTTTGCCCTGCCTTGCTGATCCGTTCCCCGATTCCGGGCAGTCTCCCCGGTATTGTCATCAAAGAAGTAAGACAAGCAAATAAGGCCGCTTAATCCGACTAGCGTATAAATAAGTCTTGACAGGCCGGCAGTTTGTCCGCCAAAAATGGCTGCAACCAGATCAAATCTGAATAAACCGATTAATCCCCAGTTGATGGCACCAATAATTGCCAACGCCAAAGCAATTCTCCGAAATGTTTTCATGTGCTACACCCCCCTTTTCTCAAAGACCGAACCAATCGTGATCGCTGTTGATTCCATCCTATTTTTTGAAGAAAAAAGGGGATTTATGACTGGAAAAACTAGCCTTTTATGATGGTTTTCTCCCTTAAAATATATTTTTGCAGCTTTCCGCTTGCATTTCTCGGCAATTCATGAACAAACTCGTAGCGCCGGGGTCGTTTATAGCGCGCCAATCGATCCTGTTCCTTACAAAAGCGGTCCAGTTCTTCTGCGGTCAGCGATTCATCTTTTCCCACGATATAGGCTACGACACGCTCTCCCCACATTTCATCCGGCTCTCCGACAACTGCTGCATCCAATACTTTCGGATGATCAAACAGAACATCTTCCACTTCCCTCGAATAAATGTTTTCTCCTCCAGAAATAATCATATCTTTTACCCGGTCACTTACCCAAAGATATCCTTCGTTGTCGATATATCCTATATCTCCTGAATGATACCAGCCTTTGTACAACGCTTCTTTCGTCGCATCGGACTGTTTATAGTACCCCAGCATCGTGCTCGGGCCCCGGACAATAATTTCTCCAAGTTCGCCTGCTGCACATACCTCTTCAGGGTCGGATGGACCGCTTTCCCTTGTTCTGACGACTCGTACGTCATGCTGGAGCAGCGGTTTTCCGGCCGAACCGGATTTAATAAGCTGTTCATCTTCATATAATACGCTAATGGCAGGTCCCATTTCCGTCATTCCGTAAGCCTGGTATAAGTCAATGTTTAACGTTTGGTTGACTTCTTTTACAAGGGCCGGGGCCATCGGCGCCCCTCCGTATAAACCGGCGCGGAGCGGGGAAAAATCAGCCTGGGATAAATCTTCCCTCAACATCATGTTCCACATGGTTGGAGCGGCAAAAAAGAAGCTGATTTTTTCTTCCTGAATGGTATCAATCAATTCTTTCGGATCGAAATGGTGCATAATGACATTTGATCCACCCATCAGGATACGCGGAAAAAAAGCACAGTGCAGCTCGGCACAATGAAACATCGGTGCGACACTCAGGCCTCTCTCATTTTTCGTAATGCGCATAACTGCCGACATAATGGTGCATTGATCAATCATATTCCTGTGAGAATGCATGACCCCTTTTGGTGCACCGGTTGTTCCGGATGTGTACATGATTGCATAAAGGTCATCTTCGTACAGTTCACAGCCGGGGCTTTCAGTGGACATGCCTTTTATTTGTTCGTCATAGGTTTTGGCAAATGATTCGTCACATTCCTCTATGGACCAAAATTCCATGTCGCGCAACGATTGTGCGGCAATCCTTACTGTACTGGCCGTTGCCTTTTCGAATAAAACGATTTTGGGGGCGGCATCCCGCAATATAAACTCAATTTCTTTTGCTGTTAACCGGAAATTGATTGGATTGAAAACAGCACCAATTTTTGTACAGGCAAACAGTGCCGTAGCAAATTCAGCCGTATTATACAGAACGGTGGAAATGCGGTCCCCCTTCTGTACTCCTGATCGCCTAAAAGCATTGGCCAGCCTATTGACGTCATCGTCCCATTGTTTGTAAGTCCATCTTTTTCCGAGCCTCCGATCCACCAAACCTTCCTTATTCGGAAATTTGGCAACAGTTTGCTCAAAAATATCCCTGAGTGTCGGCCTCACGATTTTTCACTCCTTCAGGTTATTTTATTTATCCTTCCAGCCGCTCGATGATCGTTGCGTTTGCCATTCCAAATCCCTCACAAATCGCCTGGAGCCCAAATCTTTTATCTTGCCGCTCCAACTCATGAATCAGCGTTGTCATGATCCTGGCCCCGCTTGCTCCAAGCGGATGGCCCAGGGCAATGGCTCCTCCGTTTATATTCAATTTTTGGGGGTCTGCTCCTGTTTCTTTCAGCCAGTGCAGCGGAACGGAAGCGAAAGCTTCATTTATCTCATATAAATCAATGTCAGAAAGCTGAAGCCCGGCTTTTTTCAATACCTTTTCTGTTGCCGGAACCGGACCTGTCAGCATAAGCGTTGGATCGGACCCGACAACGGCCCTGGCAACAATTCTAAAACGGGCTTTTACACCAAGTTCGTCTGCTTTTTTCCGGGACATCAGTAACAAGGCAGCTGCCCCGTCACTGATTTGACTGGCGTTTCCTGCTGTGATTCTCCCCTTTTCCAAAAAAGGCGGTTCAAGAGAAGCGAGTTTTTCCATTGAGGTATCTTCACGCGGTCCTTCATCGGTTTTCATGATGCCTTTTTCAGTCTCGATCTCCATGATTTCCCGGTCAAACCGCCCTTCATGGATGGCCCGTATCGCCTTTTCATGGCTTTTTAGCGCAAAATGATCCAGCTCTTCCCTTGTAAAACCCCATTTTTCCGCAATTCTTTCCGCGGATAACCCTTGGTGGATCATTTCATGCCGGTTCGTTAAAAGCGGACTATGTTTTATCCCTTGCAAGTTTGAGAACATCGGCACACGCGACATGCTTTCAACCCCGCAGGCAATGACCACTTCCATATCGCCGCTTAAAATCGCCTGTGAGGCGAAATGGACTGCCTGCTGGCTTGACCCGCATTGCCTGTCGAGCGTAACACCCGGAACAGTATTGGGAAAACCGGCAATCAATGCAGCCAATCTCGCAATGTCATTCGCTTGTTCACTTACCTGTGTTACACAGCCGGCAATCACGTCTTCGATGATGCGGGCGTCAATCCCGGCCCTGTCTACCACCTCTTTCAGTACTTTGGCCAGCAGTTCATCCGGCCGTATTCCGCTTAACATGCCCTTTCTCTTTCCGATTGGTGTCCTGACAGCCTCAACAATGACGACTTCCTTCATTTAATTAAGATTCCTCCTCGTTGGGTTGGTTCGAACCATTTAGCAAGTATATTCGGTATGGACTTCCCTTAATCCTTCTTATGCAAAGTAGAGTAGGAGGAGGGCTTTCACCCTCCGACCCCTCGTCAAACCGGACGTGCGGATTTCCCGCATCCGGCTTTCA
>NZ_JBFEGN010000043.1:0-35067 GCF_047228825.1 Siminovitchia jepli | reverse complement strand
CAGTTTGGGGAGGTACTCCTTTTTTTGTGTCTCAAAAGCCTTGGGGCTCTAGGGCTGATATTTATGAAATTGATTCATTAGGCAAATATTTTTTAATCATTTTTGAACGATTTGAATCGATTGGACGTCTCATTAAGTGAGAGAACAAACAGAAAGAAAGGGGGCTTGGCTGCGGTTGGATTTGGATGAGGAGAAACGGCTGGTTCAAGAGGCGAAAAAAGGGAAGGACGAGGCTTTTGCCAGACTGTTTCAAAGCAATTATACATTTTTATATAAATATTTGATCAAGCTGAGCCTCCGGCCGGATGTTTCTGAAGACTTGGTCCAGGAAACGATGCTGAAAGCTTACGTACACTTGCAAAGTTTTAAGGGAGATTCCAAATTTTCGACTTGGCTTATTTCCATCGCTTCCCGCCTGTTTATCGATCAGCAGCGAAAAGAGAAGAAGCGAAGAAAGATTTTTGAAAAGGCAAAGAATGAAGCCATTCGGAAAATGAAATGGCATGTCGGCATGCGCGGAGAGAATTGGACAGAGAATATGGAACTGTTCGCTGAATTGGACCCGGAAATGCGGGCTCCGATTTTATTAAGGCATTATTACGGCTACACATATGCAGAAATCGCCGTTATGCTTCAACTGAAAGAAGGAACGGTAAAATCTCGCGTGCATCATGGGTTAAAACAAATTCGAAAGGAGTGGACGGTTTGAAAGGGAACAATGAGTGGATGAAAAGTTTCATCGCAGACTTAAAAAAAATTGAAAATACCCAAGACGCCGCAGCACCCAACCAAGATCAAATCATGAATGCTCTAACGAAATATAAAAAAGCACGCCAGAAAGCATTGAAGCGCGAGTTAATCGTATTTATTTGTACAGCCCTCATCATTTTAACGACTTATGCCATGGTCGCATTAAAGTTACCGCAAGTATATTTATGGATCCAGGCATTGGCTTTGGCAACAGTTCCGATAATTTACAAAGTGGAAAAAAAACGCCGGAGTGGATCGGAAGAGGTGGCTGAGATTGATGATGGAAGATGACAAACTGCTTGCCTTATTGCTTGTCTCGCCTCTCATGCTGATGCAAAGCATCCTGCTCTTTTTGGATGCAAGGAAAAAAGGTGCATTTGCCTGGTTTTGGGGCCTTTGGGGACTCATTCAATTGCCGCTCCCTTCAATTTTTTATTATTTCATCGTCGTTAGGCCTTATCGAAAAAACAAAAATGAGAGGATTGAGTAAAAATGACTCCATCTTTGGAACTGATTGCTCCATTCATTATTTTGGATCTCATTTTAATCGTGACCGCACTGGTCAGCTGTTTAAGGGAAGAAAATACGCGGGGCCCCAAATGGCTGTGGATTTTCGTCATTTTCTGTATCAGTCTGTTTGGGCCGGTTTTATATTTTGTGTTCGGCAGGCCGAAAAGAGGGTAGGGGTGCAAAATGATATTATCAGCAAAAAAATTGGTAAAAAGATTCAAGCGGCATGTAGCGGTTGATCAAGTAAATATCACGATCAACGAAAATGAATGTGTCGCTTTATTGGGGCCGAACGGTTCCGGGAAAACAACCACGCTTAAGATGATTTCCGGCCTTTTAACACCGGATTCCGGCAGGATCATATTCTTGGGAGAGGCAAACATAAACAGGCAACACATCGGTTATTTGCCCCAATATCCTTCCTTCTTTCCATGGATGACTGCCGAGCAATATTTGCATTTTGCCGGGAATCTTTCCGGTGTACCAAAAAAAGTACTGAGGGAAAGAGTGGAAGAGATGCTTGCTTTTGCAGGCCTGGAAGGATCAAAGAAGAAGCAAATTGGCGGCTTTTCCGGCGGCATGAAGCAAAGGCTTGGTTTGGCACAGGCCCTGCTTCATAAACCGAAATTATTAATTTTGGATGAGCCTGTTTCTGCCTTGGACCCGGCAGGGCGCCGGGACGTACTAACGATGATGAATGAGCTGAAAAGAAGGATGGCGATCCTGTTTTCCACCCACGTATTGCATGATGCCGAACAAATTTGTGATGATATTGTCGTGTTAAAAAATGGAAAAGTGAAATGGGCAGGTCCGCTTGCTTCCTTAAAAAAGGAACATACGGAAAGTTCCTTTATGCTTGAAACTGAAGAAGAGTTGAAGGGGTGGCTTGTAACTAGAAAATATGTAAAGAACGTTTTTTTTCCAACACCAAAAACAGCACAATTTATGTTGGACCATTCAAATGACCGAAACCGCCTGCTGACAGAATGCATGGAGAACGGGTTGACGATCACCCGCTTTTCTATATTGGAGCAAACTTTAGAAGACGCTTATTTGGAGTTGATAAACGAATGAACATTTTTTGGACACTGTTTAAAAAAGAATGGCGGGAGGCTTGGCACGATAAAAAACTGATCTGGATGCCGGTTGTTTTATCTTTACTGGCCATCTCACAGCCGATCAGCCAGTATTATATGCCCGAAATATTGGAAAGGGCAGGGAACCTGCCCGAGGGTGCCGTTATTCAAATTCCGATGCCACCGGGGGAAGAAGTCCTGGTAGGAACGCTGTCCCAATTCGGGTTGATCGGAACAGCCATTTTTGTCCTTGGCGCCATGAGCCTGATTGCTGATGAAAGAAACAGCGGCTCCCTGATACTCCTCATGGCGAGGCCGGTACATGCATTACAATATATCGGGAGCAAATGGCTCTCCCATGCGCTGCTCTACCTCCTGTCGTTTGCATTGAGCTACGGACTCGCCTATTATTATACAAATCTCTTATTTAACGACGTGGCACTCATCCGTTTTATCAAAAGCTTTGCCGCTTACAGTATATGGATTATGTTTGTCCTAACGGTTACATTGTTGGCGGGAACACTGCTGAAAAAAAGCGCCGGCATTGCTGGTACAAGTTTGGTTGCAGCTGCAGCCATTGCGCTTTCCGGCTCTCTTTTTCCAAAATATATGGGATGGAGCCCGTCCAATGCGCAAGATCAGGCGGGGAGCATGTTAATGACCGGAAAATGGGCGGATCCCTTTGAGACAATGGCGACAACAAGCATCATCTTGATCGCTTGCATGTTTTGTGCAGCCTGTGTTGTGTTCAAGAAATATGAAAACCACTAGTCGTCCGCTATTTATCTTAATTATTAAGATAAATGGTAAAAAATTTTTTATGTTTGCTCTCTAAAAGTCGTTTCACTGGTTCATGCAGATCCTTAGAAGAAGTTGAATGAAAACTTACGCCAAACAAAGCTTTCCGAACACATCAAGAAATGTTGCAGCAAACAGTATGGACGTTACCCCTTCAGGACAGCCTTCAGGCGGGCAGCTGTTTGCGGCTGCTCTTTTTTCATCGATTGACGCATGAAAAATTCAGCTACCTTCGGAACGTTGTCAACTTGAATGGTGAAATGAACACGGCAAGATGTATCGGAAATCGGTTCAATACGATAGCTTTCGCGAAAAAATTGTTTTTCATCGGGCGTTGTCTCCATTGTCAACAAATGATCCTGAACAAGCTCGGTTACGATCATTGTTTTTTCGCTTTTGAAGCCTGAGTATTTTCCGCTTTCGAAGTATTTCGTTCCCAACTGGGCCGGTCCTTCAGGAGTGACTTGAATCTCCATAATGCCTTTTATCCAGGAATCTCGCCCCTTTAGATCAATGAGGCGTGAAAAAACGCTAGATGCAGGATTGTCATAGGTTTCGGTATATTCAAATGTAGGCATAATGAGTTTCCTTTCCTTTTTGATTTGGTTGTTTTTAGCGAAAAAGGATGGTCGCCAGGGCATTGGTCAAGACTTGTTCCATCTCTTCCTTATTCCCCTCGGCAACCGGTTTTCGCCATCCGATGTACCCATCTGGCCGCACAATGACAGCCCCCGTGGAAGTAATTCCGTATGCGTCAAGAAAATCGTTTCCGGGATTGCTGAAATCTGCTTTATGACCACCAATCTGGTACATATCCATGGGAAGATGGAGCGTATCTCTAACGTGTTGAGCAGTCTCTATCCAGTTTTGTCCGTCGGGACCAACGAGCAAGACGAATCGGGAACTAAATAGATCCAATGAGGAAATGGTGCGACCGTCCCGTTCGAGAACGATGTGCGCCGCGCGGGTTCCCGGCTGTCCCGTCCATAACTCGGGCGACTGCATAATCGGGAGGTTCTGCACGTCTGCTTCCGGTACGAATGCGCCGTCTTGATAACGATAACCCATATTGACATCCAAGGTGCTTACTGTAATCCCATCCGATCCTTCATGTTCGCACTGCTGGGAAAGCATGACGACCTGGTCTACCGTGTAATCTGCAATTGGCCGTCTTTCAACATCGTATGTGGCAAGCAAATCCGAACCGGCCTCACGGCGTAAAACGGATGCCAGCTTCCAAGCAAGATTTTGCGCTTCAGCAATGCCGGTGTTGCCTCCCAAACCGCCGCTTGGAGGCTGAACCCGTGCGGAATCACCCACTAGAAAAATGCGGCCTTCTTGGAAGCGATCAGCAACGCGACCGGCCATTTCCCAAGTCAAGATCTTTTTAACCGTAACAGGGATGTCAGGAAGGCCGATTGCTGCCCGAAATAATGCAATACAACGTTCCTCCGGATAATCGTCAATCGTTTCCTCTTCGGGATCATATATAACGTCCAACCGGTATAAATGGGGGCGCCTAAACGTTCCAGGATATAGTACAAGAGTTCCGCTTACGATATCGTTGGCAAAAAAACACATATGCGCGTTTTGGCGTCTGAACAACTCATGAATATCTGCATCAAACACGACGCTGATCAAATGGAAAAGCGTACCTTCTCCATGTTGGCCAATACCCAACTGTGTGCGGGTTCCGCTTTTACTCCCATCCGCTCCTACCATATACTTGGCTCGAACAGAGCGTGTTTCGCCGCTGATTCGATCACGAATTATGGCCGAGACGCCATCCTCGTCAGTTTCAAACTCAATCAACTCGGTGTTATAGCGCAAATCGACACCGGCTTGCTCGGCCTGGGCCCGGAGAACCGGCTCAAGCAGATCTTGGGCGATGCCGTTTCCTTCAACTGGACTGGCATCCGTAAAGTATGCGCTCATATCTTCCATCAAATTGTCAAACAATTGCCCTGCCAAGCTCTCTACAAACATAATGCCAAACTCCCGCGGAAAAGGGGGTTCTTCACGGCGAATCTCCTCCTCGATCCCGGCCGAACGGAATATTTCCATCGTTCGGGCAGTTAGGCTTGAAACGCGCGGGTGAATAGACGTTCCCGGATGGCGCTCTACGACCAATGGCTTTAATTCCCTGGCGATCCAGAAAAAGGGAGAATGACAGGCCTACCAGACTTCCTCCAGCAACGAGGACAGGAACCGTTTCATCGAATGATGAGGATTTGTTTAATTGTGTATTCATTAAAAAACAACCTTTCCTTATATAAGTTAGTTTTCTTGCTCACGCAGCTCTTCCATGCTCCATTTCAGCTTTTTAGCATGGATATCCGCGATAATGGATTGGATCCAATCGATTTCAGCTGCAAGCATTGCTCGTTGGTATTCGGCCTCAAGTAAAAATAAGCGCGGCAGACCCATCGATGTACCTTTCTGGAACTGCTCCTCAAGGCGGGCGAGTGTCTTTTCAAGAGCGCTTGCTCTTTGTGCAAAGAGCAATGCGACATCTTCAGGCGTTAACAATGCCAGAAAAGATACAGCGGCAGGGAACTGTAAAAATTCCTGAGCCGGTGTAGAGATCATTTCCCGGATCCATGAGTAGGCAGCATTTCGTCCCAGATCCGTAATTTCATAAACAATTAAATCCGGTCTCCCTTCGTTCTTTTTCTTTTCCTGAATGGCAATGGCTCCGTCTCGATGCAGCCGGTCAATCGTTTGGTAAATACTCGTTCGATGGCGAACATTAATAACTTCATCTTTCCCCCTCTCTTTAATCAGCTGTTGCATACGATACGGATGCATGGGCTCCTCAATCAAAAAACAAAGTACGGCTAAAGCGACAGGTGATTTTTTAATCATGTTGTTTTTCATAGTAATAATATTACTATTAATAATATGACGCGCCAAGAAAAAATTCTATATTTACAGTAATCTCAATTCTGCTTCTTTGATATTGCGGCCAACATTAATATCCACTTTCACGAAGGGGTCCCCTTGAGCAGAGCTTGGTAAAGAAAAGGTTGTGGTGAAAAGGAGTTTGGCTGCAAGTGGTCGAAATCATAGTGTAAAATACGATTGAATGATGATGAAAAGAAGGGAGAACAATCACGTGAAGAAAAAAATATACATAACACGCAAGCTTCCATCTGTCGTTATAGAAAAATTGGCGAACGATTTTGACATTTATATGTGGCAGGAAGAGGAACAAGCTGTTCCGAGGGATGTTTTACTTGAACAAGTAAAGACGGCCGATGGGGTCCTCACCATGTTGACTGAAACAATTGACACGGAAGTGTTGGATGCCGCTCCCAACTTGAAAGTGATCAGCAATATGGCAGTTGGATACAACAATATAGAAGTCGATGAGGCGACAAAACGCGGGATCCTTGTTGCGAATACGCCGGGTGTATTAACGGAAACGACGGCTGATTTAACCTTTGCACTGCTAATGGCAACGGCAAGGAGGCTTGTGGAGGCATCGGGTTATCTTCGCGAAGGAAAGTGGGAGACATGGTCGCCTTTGCAGCTGACGGGAATGGACATCCACGGGGCGACAATTGGGATTATCGGATTCGGCCGGATCGGCCAGGCGGTGGCCAGGCGCGCCAAAGGATTTAATATGGATATTTTGTATTATAATCGATCGAGAAAAATAGAAGCGGAAGAGGAAATGGGCGCAACATACGCCGATTTTGAAACGGTCCTGAAAAAATCGGACTTTGTCTGTCTTCTTTTGCCTTACAGCCCGGAAGTCCATCACCTTATTTCCAAAAACGAGCTTTCATTGATGAAAAAAACAGCTGTGCTCATCAATACCGCTCGCGGCGGGATTGTCGATGAGGAAGCATTGTACCAAGCACTCAAAAACAAAGAAATTTGGGCAGCCGGCCTCGATGTTTTTGAAAAAGAACCGGTGGATCTTGATCACCCTTTATTGACCCTGCCAAATGTTGTGACCTTGCCCCATATAGGCAGTGCCAGCATTGCAACGAGAATAAACATGGCCCAATTGGCTGCCGATAATTTGCGCAATGCATTGCTGCAGGCAGGTCCAGTGATGAAAGTGAATAAACCGGATGGTTGGTAAATCGTGATATAATAAAAAGGAGAAAATGTTATATTGGAGGGAATTTAATGAAATATTTTGCCGTTTTTTTACCGATGAAAGATGAAGAAAAGAGCCGGGAGCAACGGCCTGCCCATTTGGAATTTTTGGCTCAAAAGCGGGAAGCAAAACAGGCAGTCATGTTTGGCCGATTTGTCGATGGAGCCGGCGGCCTTGTCATTTATCAGGGAGAAAGCCTGGAGCAGGTTGAATCCTGGGTGAAAGAGGACCCATACGTTGCCAGCGGAGCGCGTGGTTATGAGATCCACGAATGGGAAATCGCCGCTATGGATATACATAAATAACGGCCTTTCCAAGGCCGTTTTTTCAGAGACCAGAAAGAATAAATAGGAGGTTAAGCCGGTACCACCCAGGTACCGGCTATTGATTGGGCTCCGGTTCGACATGGACATGGACATCGTACACTCCGTGATCGCTTTTCATTTTTTCCTCGACATGGGTGGCGATGTCATGTGCTTCTTGTATGCCCAATGACCGGTCGACAAGTATGACCACATCGATCACTTCATTGCTTCCGTAGTTTCTTCCTTTTATTTCCTTAATCCCTTTAACTCCGGCAATTTTGTTCATTTCCTTCTGGTACCGGGAAATTTTTTCTTCATCAAATCCATCGGACAGTTCATGGGATGCCTGTTTAAAAATTCCCCACGCCGTTTTGCATATTAATAATCCGACAATAAAAGCGGTGATTGAATCAAGCAAAGGCATGCGGAATTGGGAACCAATGATGCCTATAACAGTTCCGAGGCTGACCAAAGCATCAGAAAGATTATCTTTGGCGGCGGCCATGACTGCAGTACTGCGAATGTTTTTCGCCAGCCTTTTGTTATACCGGTATACGAGGTACATGGCTGCTGCCGAAAGGAGCGCGACATAAGCGGCCATTGGATCGGGAGGCTCATTTTGTCCGCGCATGATCGTCATAAAAGCACCATTTAAAACTTGAATTCCTACTCCGAGCATAATAAACGACGCTGCCATAGAAGCGATTGTTTCGCTTTTCCAGTGGCCGTATCCGTGGTCTTTATCCGGCGGTTTTTGGGAAAGTTTCAAGCCGATCAATACCGCAAGGGAAGCTGCTATGTCCGTTGCGTTATTCCAGCCGTCCGCTTTTAATGCCGCCGATCCGGCTGTAAAGCCAAAATACAGTTTGATGACTGAAAGAATCATGTATGCACCAATACTCAAAATGGCCCCGCGCTCACCCATTTTTAGATTTTCATAAGATTGCTGAGACATATCATTCCCCCCGCTTGTTCATCTTATGATAGCAACCGGAAGTCGGGTGGGTCTACGGCAACCTTTTTGCCCCGCAGTCAATAAGTAGACTGTAGATCATATTGTTTGATGCGGCAAACATATTTCACCAAATGGAAAATTTTAAAAAAAGAACTTCCCGAACAATAACGGGAAATTCTTCTTAGCTTTATCTGGCTGTCGGAAAAACACGCCTGACTGTTTCCGTAAATTCATCAAAGAAACCACTAACGGGGCGGCCGTTGTTAATGTCGTTTCGGTAACCTCTCATCCGGTCGTAAAAGTCCGGGTTTTCCGAAACATAAACATTAACGATCTGTTTGTTGGCTTCCCTGGCTTCCCTGGCGATTTTTCTTTCCATGCTCCGTGTCAAATTGTTATTCGAGCGGTCGGTTAGTTTGACTGCCACATAGGCATTGCCGTTTGTGACAAGTACATATGCCCGTTCCACCTCATCAAGCCTTGCAATTCTGTCGGCAACATCATCGGCCACATCGATGTTTTGGTCGTTATTATTATTTGCGTTATTCCTGTTGTTGTTCCCGGCTCCATTGTTCCCGTTGTTATTTACACCCAGTCCGTCATTCATATTGTTGTCAACCCCGTCACGATTGTCCTGCGGGTTATAGCGGACTCCGAGAGGCCGGTTGTCATCGCTGGTAAAACGATCGTTGTCGTTGTTAGTGCCGCAGCCGACGAGCATTAGTGAAACTAGACCTGCGCCGATAATGGGCTTCAAAAGCTTCATGTTGTCCCCTCCTTATCAAATCTGTAATCTTTTTTAATGTTCCAAACGAATCATTTTCTATTCATTATTTGTTATAATGGACTGTGGCAGTATTTGTACAAAATGAAAGAAAAAATCACAAATGGAAAGTGTGATCATAATTGAAATGGTGGAAAAAATTTCTTTCAAACATTTTTTTAGATGAGGAAATGAATGAAGATAAGATCGATCATGTTGCTGCCAATGAACTTCACAACAGACAACAGTATGCTGAAAAAATGAAAACACGTGTAATGTATCAATATCCGAAGGGAGAATTTCGTTTTCCTTTAATAAAAGATCCGCCTAACAATGGCCGTACATATCGGAATGAACAGAACCCATCTAAGCATCCGGCTCCCCAAACTGGAAAAATGGATCATGAGCAGACTGCCCGGGCTGTTTCCCCAATCCCGGAAACAGAAGTGAAGGAGAAATGGACCAAGGTTGAGCCGAAAAACAGCCGGCCTTTTGCGCCGACGCATATACCTTCGCCTGTTTACGGATTTCATCGACCTAAAACAAAGGAGAAAAACGCACCCGAATTTGAATTGACGGATTCTTTTTCACGGCAACTTACAGAAAAAACGGAAGAGACTCCTGATGTAATAAAAAGTGAATCCGAAAAAGAACCCGGCCTTCATTCCGGCTCCAATCCGGATGTGGAAATATTTCCGGGCAATGAAAAATTTATCGGGGAAGCAACTTATATGACCGACAGCCCGCATATAAAATTGCATGCAGAAGAGCAGGCTTTTGAGGAAGCCGCAGCGGCCATAGAATCTGCAAAGCCTTGTGAAGCACCGGGAGAAAGAAACTATTCAAACAGCGTTACAAAAAGCCATCATGCCCGGGATACCCTTACCAATAAAGAGTTATTTGAAGAAACGCCGATTGATGAAAAAATGTTAAACAGCACAGCCGCAAAAATGGCAGCCAATGAAAGGAAACCGGGTTTAACCAATAAAACCGAATCTCTTCCGGATAAAACAGTCCTCGAACCCGTTACGGCAACGGACAAAGACCGCAACCATGACAATCCGGCCTTGGAAGCGGCAAATGAAGCTGACATTCCGGTCCAAAATGGTACAGCACCGGCAGTAGAAGATCAGGAGAAACCAGCAGAAAATCCCGGTCTTAAAAACGAAGTGAGCAAACTGTTGGAAAACCGTCCGCCGACACAAAATGCGCAAGGTCATCAGGATGCCCCAATGAAAAAAAGCAAACCAAGGCCGCATCTGCCATTTAATGTCCTGATGCTTTCCCAGGATAAACTCAAATGGGAGAGGAAAAAAAACAGGGAAACAAAAAGTTCCGGAATAACGCAAAAAGCACAGGCTGGAGAATCAAAAGAAACGGCCCGTGACCATACGGTGTCATATGCATTTCCCGAAATTAATTTGCTTGAGCCTCCCGTAGCTAAAACAAATGATTGGGACTGGGTAAATGAACAGTCGGCTTTGTTGGATGAAACACTGGAAAATTTTAATGTCAAGGCCCGTGTCGTCAGGGCGAGCCAGGGCCCGTCCGTAACCCGGTTTGAAGTCCAGCCGGACCCGGGCGTAAAAGTGAACAAAATTACGAATTTGAGCAACGACATCAAACTGAGCATGGCGGCCAGAGATATCCGGATGGAAGCGCCGATTCCGGGCACCCGTTCGATTGGTATTGAATTGCCGAATCAAAAAAGCCGCCCGGTGCAAATCAGTGAAATTATCGGGAGCGATGCATTTTTTCGTTCTCCGTCACCATTAACGGCAGCGCTCGGATTGGATATATCAGGGGCTCCTGTCGTAACGGACTTGCGGAAAATGCCGCATGGTTTAATTGCCGGGGCAACTGGATCGGGAAAAAGCGTTTGCATTAACTCCATTCTGGTCAGCCTGCTTTATAAAGCAAGACCGGATGAGTTAAAACTGCTGCTCGTCGACCCGAAAATGGTGGAACTTGCACCATATAACCATATCCCCCATTTGGTCAGCCCAGTTATTACCGATGTAAAAGCGGCCACCGCCGCCCTAAAATGGGCAGTGGATGAAATGGAACACCGCTATGAGCTGTTTGTTCATGCCAACGTGCGGGATATAGACCGATTTAATCATTTTGTTGAAAAAAATGGGAAATTCAGCGACAAATTGCCATATATTGTGATTGTTATTGATGAACTGGCGGATTTGATGATGGTGGCGCCGGCGGAAGTCGAAGAATCCATTTGCCGAATTGCCCAAAAAGCGCGGGCGTGCGGAATCCACCTGTTGATTGCAACACAGCGGCCTTCTGTTGACGTCATTACCGGCCTGATTAAAGCAAATGTTCCGACGCGAATAGCCTTTTCCGTTTCTTCCCAGGTTGATTCAAGAACCGTTATCGATGTCAGCGGGGCAGAAAAGCTGTTGGGCCGGGGCGACATGTTATTTTTAAATAACGGTTCCGTCAAGCCTGTCCGTCTTCAAGGAACTTTCGTTTCGGATGAGGAAATAGACCGTGTCATTGAACACGTGCGGGCCCAGGGAGAGCCCAATTACTTATTTAAGCAGGAAGAGCTGTTAAAAAAAGCCGAACTACAGGAAAATGAAGATGAACTGTTTGTTGAGGCGTGCGAATTTGTCATCAAACAGGGCAATGCATCTACATCATTATTGCAGCGGCATTTTCGGATCGGATATAACCGGGCTGCCAGGCTCATGGAAATGATGGAGGAACACGGTGTGATTACCGGAGCCCGGGGGAGCCGTCCGCGGGATGTCCTCATCAAAGAAGAGGACTTTCATTCATTAAAAGATTCTCTAGTACAATAGCGAAGAAAATGGTATTCTAATTGTGGATATCGCTCAATGCCTGCTTCAACGAAAGTTGGGCAGACGATAAGACACAAGGAGTATTTTTCAGATGAAGGAAATCGAGTTAAAGCTGCAGGGAAAAATCAAACGGCTTACAAATGACACGTTTAAGTTTGATGACAGAGTGAAAGATGGATGGTTTTCTGCAGTTTACTTTTTAAAAACACGGGAAATCGCCAGGCGCTACAAACAGGACAATACTGTATTAATGCAGTTTTTCCAAAGAAAACATGCTGTTTTATGCGGGACGGACGAAGCGATCGCGCTTGTTAAAAGCTTTGCCGATAACCCCGGCAACCTGGAAATATATTCATTGAAGGATGGAGACAAAATCTCTCCCTTTGAAACGGTGTTGACTATCCAGGGGGCCTACCAGGATTTTGGTTTTTTGGAGGGAATCATTGACGGCATTCTTTCCAGGAGAACGTCGGTTGCGACAAATGTGTATAATGTGTCAAAGGCTGCGGCCATTTCAGGAAAACAAAAGCCCGTTATCTTTATGGGAGACCGTGATGACCATTTTACACAGCAGGCGGGAGACGGGTATGCGGCGTATATCGGCGGATCAACGGCCCAGGCCACACCGGCCATGAATGAATGGTGGGGAAAAGAGGGGATCGGGACGATGCCCCATGCCTTAATCCAGCTTTTTAACGGCGATATTGTTGCCGCCACAAGAGCATATAAAAAAACGTTTCCGGAGGATGAACTCGTTTCGCTTGTAGATTATAATAACGATGTGATTACCGATTCTTTAAAGCTGGCCCGTGAATTTGGAACGGAGCTGAAAGGTGTAAGGGTCGATACGTCCAGGACAATGATTGACAAATACTTCCTTAGAAACCAACATTTACTTGGCACTTTTGACCCCCGCGGGGTCAATGCAAATCTTATTTTCGCTTTGAGAAAAGCGCTGGACGATGAAGGATTTCACCATGTGAAAATCGTTGTTTCAGGCGGTTTTAATGAAGAGAGAATCGCGGAGTTTGAAAAAGCGGGCGTTCCGGTAGACATGTATGGAATCGGCAGCAGTTTATTAAAAATCAATACCGGTTTTACAGGGGACTGCGTCATGTTAAACGGAAAGCCTTCCGCAAAAGCCGGCAGAAGACACCGTCCCAATCCGCGGCTTGAAAAAGTGGACTAATGGGGAAAATTGCCCCAAACTTCGCCCTTGGCATTGGTCACCATTTGGGATCAATGATATAATGGCACAATACAAAAAAATCCTATCTGTTCATACATATGAATGTTGGCTTAAGCTCAAAATAAACAGAGCAGTCAGATTCGGAGAAGACCTTTGAGCATTTTTTTTTTCATTTCATATAATACATACAGATAGACGATCGCTGGAGGTTCTGCTATGACTGTATACCATTTCGTCGGTATTAAAGGTTCCGGGATGAGCGCTCTTGCACAAATTCTCCACCATTCGGGTTATAAAGTGCAGGGATCCGATGTGGAAAAATATTTCTTTACCCAAGAGGCCCTGGAGAATTTAAAAATTAAAATATTACCTTTTCAACGTGAAAATATTAAACCGGGCATGAAAGTGATCGCCGGTAATGCTTTTCCCGATTCACATGAAGAAATAGATGAAGCGTTAAAGCAGGGGATAGAAGTGATCCGTTATCATACGTTCCTTGGCGAATACATGAAGCAGTTCATCAGCATAGGCGTAACCGGTTCACATGGAAAAACATCGACTACAGGCCTGCTGGCCCATGTTATGAAAGGCGTCAAGCCCGTTTCGTACCTCATTGGGGATGGAACGGGCAATGGGGACAAACAGGCTGTCTATTTTATTTTTGAAGCATGTGAATACCGGAGGCATTTTTTATCGTATCATCCTGACTATGCCATCATGACAAATATCGATTTTGACCATCCGGATTATTTTTCTGATGTGAGTGATGTTTTCCAGGCATTTCAGGAACTGGCCCTTCAGGTCAATAAAGCGATAATCGCTTATGGGGATGATGAACAGCTTCAAAAAATACAGGCAAAAGTACCCGTTCTTTTTTACGGTTTTGGTGACGGAAACGACTTCCAGGCCCGAAATATTGTAAAATCAACGTCCGGTACAAAGTTTGACGTATTTGTTCGCAACCATTTTTATTCGACCTTTGAAATTCCCTCCTATGGGGACCATAATATTTTAAATGCCCTTGCGGTAATCGCATTAAGCCATTATGAACAAATTGATTGTAAGCTTTTGCAGCAGCAATTGAAAACTTTCAACGGCGTCAAACGGCGTTTTACAGAAAAACAAATGGGGAGCCAAATCCTTGTAGATGATTATGCCCACCATCCAGTTGAAATTAAAGCGACGATAAATGCAGCCAGGCAGAAGTATCCGGATAAACCGATCGTTGCCGTCTTTCAACCGCATACTTTTACACGGACGCAAACTTTTTTACGTGAATTTGGGGAAAGTTTGGGTGAAGCGGATAAAGTATACTTATGCGACATTTTCGGATCTGCAAGGGAAAATCATGGAGAGCTTTCCATCCATGATTTAAAAGCGAAAATCGAAGGTGCCGAGATATTGCAGGAAGACGATACTTCCCCGCTGTTGTTACTGGACGATTCCGTGCTCCTTTTTATGGGGGCCGGAGACATTCAGAAATTCCAGGTCGCCTATGAAAATTTGTTGCAGCGGCAGTTAAAAAGAGCACAATGAAACCGCCTTTTTGGCGGTTTTCTTAAAAAAAGAAAAAAGGAATGCGAAGGGCGTATCAAGAAGATGTTAAAAGGGTTTATGATTGGACAAACTAGGGTAAAGATGTTGTATATGGGAGGTGTGGAATGAATGAGGATCATTCTGTATTTGAGCGTTGCCTTGATTGCGATTGCATTCTTGATTCTCGTGATCAGCTTAACGAAAACTTTAAAGGCGATGAAAGAAACTCTGGAAAGTGTTTCAAAAACTTTAGATGGGCTTGAAAACCAATTAAAGGGTGTGACAGGTGAGACAACAATGCTTTTACATAAGACGAACGCCCTTGCTGATGATATTCAAGTGAAAGTGGAAAAACTGGACACTGTTGTAGATGCGGTGAAAGACGTGGGAAGCGCGGTACAGGGGGTTGGCCACACTGTACAGGATCTCAACACATCGCTGCAAAGAGTAACCAAGACGGTATCTTCCACCGTGGTGAAAAACGAAGATAAAATTGCCCAAGCCGTTCAGTGGGGAGCAGTGGTGAAAGAGATGAAAGATAAATGGTTTGGAAAGAAAAAAGCAAAAGAAGAAAAAGAAGCCAATTCGGAAATATTGGTTCGTACCCAGCAGTTGGAGGGCGGAAGAAGTTAAACCGAATTTTTTAATTTGAAGGAGGAAGATAAAGATGGGCAATAATGACAATAACACTGGCAATTTTCTTACAGGCGTGATTGTAGGCAGCATCGTGGGAGCTGCAACCGCATTGTTGATGGCTCCAAAATCAGGCAGGGAACTCAGGAGCGATTTGAATGAACAAATGGACTTGCTAAAGGAAAAATCAAGCGGTTGGAAAGAAACCGTCATGGACAAAGGCAGTGATTTAACCTCGACTGCTGTTGAAAAAACAAACCAGCTTCGCCAAACAGCAATGGACAAAGGCAGCAACTTGGCAGAAGCGGTAAAGGAAAAAGCCGACCAGTTCCGAAGCACCGCAAAAGAAACAACGAATTCGATGGCGGAAGCTGCAAAAGAGAGAACGGATCAAATGAAAGAAACGGCACATCGGACAGTTGATCTTACTGCGGAGAGTGCCAAAGAAGCGGCAGACCAGATGCAGACGGCAGCAAACCAAGCCAGTGATAAAGTATCGGAGAAAGCGGAGAATTTGGCCGACAAAACAAAATGAACAGCTCCATGAATTCCTGAAAAATGGCAGGCGGCTTAAATGAAAAGCTGCCTGCCTATTTAATTTTTTTCTTTGTAATCAAATGAATTTTATCCCATTCCGTCATTAAGAAAGGGAAAGTTATGAAAATTTTTTGAAGAGAGGTGGAAAGGTTTGCAACATTATGCCTATCTGGCGTATGATTATGAAAGAAGTGAAAATCCTATATAATAAATGAAAATACATTGTATTGCAAGTTGTTAACAGGAGAGTGAAGAGGATGAATGTAACGATATATGATGTGGCACGAGAAGCGAATGTTTCGATGGCTACCGTATCAAGGGTGGTTAACGGGAATCCGAACGTGAAGCCCGCCACGAGAAAAAAAGTACTGGAAGTCATCGAAAGATTGGAGTATCGTCCGAATGCGGTTGCACGGGGGCTGGCGAGTAAAAAGACGACAACGGTTGGGGTTATTATACCAGATGTTGCAAATATTTTTTACGCCGAACTTGCCCGCGGGATTGAAGACATTGCGACCATGTATAAATATAATATCATTTTGAGCAATTCGGACCAAAACGTAAACAAAGAGCTGCATTTGTTAAATACGATGCTAGGAAAGCAAGTAGACGGGATTGTCGTCATGAGCCAAAATATTACGGATGAATTTGTCCAGGAGTTAAAGCGGTCTCCTGTTCCAATTGTACTTGCCGGCTCAATCGAGTCTTCCAATTCGCTCCCTTCTGTCAACATTGACTACAGACAGGCTACTTTTGATGCGACAACGCATTTTATCGGAGAGGGGCATAAAAACATTGCTTTTGTCATGGGGCCGATGCGTGATTTGATTAATCGCGGGCATAAGCTTGTAGGCTATAAGGAAGCATTGGAACAAGCAGGTTTGGAATTCAAAGAAGACTACGTGATTGAAGGCGAATATACGTATGACTCCGGCCTGGAGGCATGGCAAAAACTGAAGCGGCTTAACCCGAGACCGACAGCGGTTGTTTCGGGTGATGACGAAATGGCCCTTGGTGTATTGCACGGTGCCCAAGATGACGGCTTATCCGTTCCTGCCGATTTGGAAGTGATCACATCTGATAATACCAAGCTTACATTGATGGTGCGGCCGCAGTTGACAACGATTGTTCAGCCACTATATGATATTGGGGCTGTTTCCATGAGGCTGTTGACAAAATATATGAACAAAGAAAAAGTACAGGAGAATATCGTGGTTCTTCCGCACCGGCTGGAAATGAGAGGATCTACGAAAGCATAGCGGACAGGTTGTCTACCTGTCCGCCTTTTTTTCGTCTGTTTCAGTTGCTGCCGCAGGAAATACAATGCCCGTTCGACGGTTTGGGCGTTTTTTTCCGTGATTTCTTCCTTGCGCGGAATAGGCTTGTACAAATTTGTTTCATCCTCCCAATTTTTCGGCAGCTCAAAGGGTGCAAGCTTTTGCCAGCGATCCAGCCATTGTTTGGGCAGCGGGCCGGAAGCGTGCTGTCCTGTCATTTCCAGCCAAATAAGGGACCAGGCTCGGGGAACGACCCGCCAAATATCGTAGCCGCCCCCGCCCACGGCAATCCATCTCCCCTCACAATATTCATGGGCAAGCGTATGTGCCAGTTTCGGAATTTCCCGATATGTATTCATCGTAACGGACAAATGCGTCAGTGGGTCAAAATAATGGGCATCCGCACCATTTTGGGAAAAAATGACATCCGGTTTAAAATATTCGACAATCTCGCGAAAAGCCGTAGAATAGGCCCAAATAAAAGATTCATCCTCTGTAAACGCATCCAGCGGGATATTGAAAGAATAGCCATATCCTTTTCCCTGTCCCCATTCATTCGTGTTGCCGGTTCCGGGGAACAAGTATCTCCCTGTTTCATGAATGGAAAATGTGCATACGGTTTCGTCATCATAAAAGGACCATTGTACGCCATCTCCATGGTGGGCGTCTGTATCAACATACAAAACCCGTGCATGATATTTCTTTTGGATATATTTAATCGCCACTGCACTATCGTTATAAACGCAAAACCCGGAAGCTTTTCCTTTAAAGCCGTGGTGGAGTCCCCCGCCCAAATGCAAAGCATGCTCCGCTTTTCCCTGCATCACGTAATCAACGGCAGTCAGCGTACCGCCGACGATATAAGAACTGGCATCATGCATGCCCTCAAATATGGGGGTATCTTCGGTCCCGAGCCCGAAGCTCTCAGCCCGGCTTGGCGGCAAATGCCCGCCGCCCGCCTGCTTTACCGCATCGATAAATGCCGGGTCATGGTTCAGCAGGAGCTCTTCCTCTGCCGCTTTTCTCGGGATGATGATCGAGTCATTGGAAAGCGCCCCCATTTTTTTTAGCAAATCAATCGTAAGCGTAAGCCGGAATTGATTAAATGGATGATGTTCGGAAAAGCGGTATTTTAAAAGTTCGTCCGAATAAATGAAAACCGAATCTTTTTTCATGATGATATCCCCGGCAGATTGGGCCACAGTACCTCAAAGCCTTCTTTTTTTAAAGCTTCGATCATCGGGATCGGATTGATGGTAGCGACTCGGAAGACAAGGATTTGATATTTTTCATCATCCGGGTCGGGATAAACTAAAACACTGTGCAAATTGACGTGATGTTTTCGAAACACGCCCGCTGCTTCATAGAGCACCCCGGTTTTATTTTCCACCCGAATTTCCAACTGGGATCCCGGTTTATTCGCTCCCGTCAATTCAACCATCGTGTGCAGGAGGTCAGTGCTTGTAATGATGCCGACAAGCTTCCGGTCGTGAATGATCGGCAGACAGCCAATTTTATAATCGTAAAAAAGGACTGCCACTTCTTCCACGAAATCGAGCGGATGCCCTGTGACCACATTTTTGGTCATGATTGTGGACAAAGGGGCGGAGAGATGTTCCTTTAATTCTTCTTCTTTTAAAAAAGAAGGAAGGGTGCTCTTAATATCGCGTTCTGTTACCAGGCCGACAACTTCTTTCTCATTGTTGACAAGCGGAAGGTGACGCATGTTATTTTTACGCATGAGGGCCAGGGCTGACTTGACATTATCCTCCGGAGAAAGGGTCAATACGTCTTTCGTCATGATTTGCTCGACAATCATCCAACTTCACTCCTTTGTTCGCTTTTGAAGCTAATACATGAAGCGGTTCGTAAACCGTAAACGGTCAAATTGCTCTATTGACTGCTGATCGACTCTTTTTCCGATTCTTGCCATCAAGCAGTTGGCAGGATGTGAGCATATTTCCGGATCATCCGTCGCATACCATTCCAGGCCGCCTGCCTGCATCATTTTTTCCATCACTTTTCGATATTCCCACACGTTCAGCCCGGATCCTTTTAAATCCCAGTGCCAATAATACTCTGTAGTAATAATGATGTAATCTTCCATGGCATCGTCCATCATGGAAACTTGCAATAAGCCTTTTCCGATGCCTTCACCACGGTAGGCAGGTATCACTTCAATGGCTCCAAGTTCGATCAAATTTTCCATATTGCCCTCTGACCAGCGCTCAAGCGGGTCGGGATATACGTATGTAACGTAGCCGATCACGGTATTATTGTCTCGGGCAACAATGATGCGTCCTTCTGGCAGTGCGGCAATCTCCACTAGCGCTTTGTGCTGCTCCCGGGGAGGCCGGAAAGAGATCAGATCTTTATGAAACTCCATGTCTTGGAGGGATTCGCTGCTGATGGGGCCCTCGATCAGGACATTCCCTTTTCGGGTTTTCACCTCTAAGGCATTATACGTTTTTTTATGCTCCATTCAGGCACCTCCTTATAAGTCGATTTCCGGACTGCACATTTCTTTTTCAATGGTTAAGAAAATATTAATTTGCGCTTTCGCAAATTTAGACCAAACTGGCTTCTGACCTCTGACTCTTAGCGTTTTTTAAAAGTAAAGAAAGCATTCCTGTAAGAAAATTTTTCTTCAAAAGAGTATTTCTATGTTTAGCTCGCCCCTAGAGGTCATAATCAAAACACTCCGGAGGAGGGGCCTCCTGGGTGTTTCTCCTTGTTTCCCGTGCTGAGCAGGGCGGTTGCGCTTTTCTTTATTATACACGAATGGTACAACGCTTACATTTGTGAACGGCATTTTTTATCCATCATTTGGCATAAATTTGAACTAATTGTGAATCTTTCCCTTTTGTATTATAATGGGTAAATAGTTCTTAACAGGGGGGATTACTGCATGGAAATACAACGCATTCCTGCTGGCCAGGGTCATTACAATTTGCAAAATTATGATGAAGCACGGGAAACATTTCTTTGGGAAGAAACTGAAAAGCATTTTTCCTGGGCTGAAACCGGCCGGGTAAACATGGCCTATGAAGCAATTGACCGTCATGCAGAAACATTTCGGAAAAACAAGGTCGCCCTTTATTACCGGGACGAATCAAGAAATGAAAAATATACGTTCAAAGAAATGAAAGAGCTTTCGAATAAAGCCGGAAACGTTTTAAAAACATACGGCGATGTAAACAAAGGAGACCGTGTTTTTATTTTTATGCCGCGTTCTCCTGAATTATATGCTTCCATTTTGGGAGCCATTAAGCTTGGTGCGATTGTGGGTCCCCTGTTTGAAGCTTTTATGGAAGGTGCCGTGAAAGACAGGCTCGAAGACAGTGAAGCAAAAGTGCTTGTTACGACGCCTGAATTGGTGGGAAGGGTACCGGTGGATGAACTTCCTGCCCTGGAAACGATTTTTCTTGTTGGGGATAATATTGAAGAAACCGGGCCATTTGTTGATTTTAACAAGAAAATGGATGAAGCGGACAAGCAATTGGAGATTGAGTGGGTTGACCGGGAAGACGGCCTGATTCTGCATTATACGTCCGGGTCAACAGGAAGGCCGAAAGGTGTTTTGCATGTCCATAACGCCATGATCCAGCATTATCAGACCGCCCGCTGGGTGTTGGATTTGCAGGAAGAGGATGTGTATTGGTGCACGGCGGATCCCGGTTGGGTAACGGGGACTTCCTACGGTATTTTCGGCCCTTGGCTCACGGGTACTTCGAATGTCATTACAGGCGGCCGTTTCAAACCGGAAAATTGGTATCAAACGATCGAGGATTTCGGCGTTACGGTCTGGTACAGTGCCCCGACTGCATTTCGGATGCTGATGGGGGCTGGGGATGAGCTTGTTCAAAAGTTCGATTTATCTTCGCTTAGGCACATTTTAAGCGTTGGCGAGCCGCTTAATCCGGAAGTCATACGCTGGGGACTAAAAGTGTTTCACAAGCGTATCCACGATACGTGGTGGATGACGGAAACAGGCGCTTTGGTCGTAGCCAATTATCCTTGTATGGAGATTAAACCCGGATCAATGGGGAAAGCGATCCCGGGGGTGGAGGTCGCCATTGTGGATGATCAGGGAAATGTTTTGCCTCCGAACCGCATGGGGAACCTTGCCATAAAAAAAGGCTGGCCGTCGATGATGCGGCAAATTTGGAAAAATCCCCAAAAATATGATTCTTATTTTCTTCCCGGCGGCTGGTATGTATCGGGAGATTCCGCCTTTATGGATGAAGATGGATATGTTTGGTTTCAGGGCCGTGTCGATGACGTCATTATGACATCGGGCGAGCGGGTGGGCCCGTTTGAAGTGGAGAGCAAGCTGCTTGAACACCCTGCGGTTGCGGAAGCCGGTGTGATCGGGAAGCCGGATCCTGTCCGTGGGGAGATCATTAAAGCATTTGTTGCACTGATGGAAGGCTACGACCCAAGTGAGGAATTGAAGGAAGACATTCGCCAATTCGTCAAAACAGGGCTGGCTGCCCATGCCGCACCGCGTGAAATTGAATTTCGGGACAAGCTTCCGAAAACACGAAGCGGCAAAATCATGCGCCGTGTTTTGAAAGCATGGGAACTCGGATTGCCGACAGGCGACTTGTCGACGATGGAAGATTAAAGAACAGGGGGGCTTCGTTTTGAAAGTCCCCCTGTTCTCTGTTATTTTTCAGCGTTTCTGGGGTATATATCACTTCATGGGGGTTTATTTCTTTTTTACAAACGGCGCTTGTTAAGCTTACTTAATTAGAAAATTGGGTAAGATAAAGTATCTGTGCTTTGGAGATAGCGTTATGGTATCTTCATGTGTTCCGTTTGTATCCTCCCACCTTAAACTCAATACATATGTGTCATTCTTGTTGTTCAGTGTTTTAGTTGTTGTAAGATATTCAAAAGGCCGGCTTTTTTTAATCGTCTCATCTCCTTCCCAATTATGAATAACCGTACCATTTTTTATCAGGGAAGCCTTTAGAATATGAATATCCTCATCATAATTAGAATAAATCTTTCCACTCCAATAGCCTTTTGGTGAATTCATTTCACTTGTAAAATTCGTTTCCCACATGCTATCATCAGATTTTCCTACCCACTTAGGGGGTTGGTTAATAGAATAGACAATCCAAATGATTAGAACAACAAAAATGATGAAAGGTATATACATGAGCCCCTTATTCGTCACCATTTTTCCCCCATCCCTAATTTCCTTTTGTGTGAAGCTTTTATAAAGAAAAATGTTATGATCAGTCTATTTTTAATCACCCTATAGGAAAGTTCATTAGTCTTTTTAAAAAATCAGATATATTAGAAGCAGTATATAGTTTCTTTATTAAATATAATTGTAGTGGATATTTTGTAAGAATTAAACAACTTTTTTGGAAATGGTGATTAGATGGATAAAAGGGCGCGACGACCCCATTATTCATTTGGAAAAACCTCCTATTTTTGCAGAGTAAGCATAAGTTTTTTGGCTTAACATTTTGAACAAAGACTTTTGTTGGCTAGCTATGGCGGACAGGACGTCCTTTTGCCGCCGGGGCAACAGGATATGGAGATCTAAGGCTTGCCAGTGCCTACCCCTCGATGTCACAAGCTGCTTCCTTATTCGCATGCGAACTGCCTTATTGGGAATCGTCTTGTTTGTCTGCGCTTAGCAAGGAGCTTTTCTTATCAGTTCCATTACGTAGAAAGGTTCTACGTGACCGAAAAAGAGCTAAACTTGACATTTGGGTCACGTAGAGAGGTTCTAAGTGACCGAAAAAGGGGAAAGCCAGTCATTTGGGTCACGTAGAGAGGCCCAGGGATCCGAAGAAGGTTAAAATCGATAATCGAGTCACTTAGACGCGTTAAAAAGAGCCTGAATTCTGGTGTTATGTAAAATAGGTGGTTTTGATGTTCAAAGCGACCCAGTGGGTGGGCCCGAATAGAGGGGCAGAGCGTTTAGTACTGAAGGATTTTTGCTTTTTTTTGTGAATATGATTGACAGTTGGTTAATCACTAATTAAAGTTAAGTCTTCCCTCGGGGATTTGTCTTATATTTGCAGCCAATACTGGCGCATTGCGCTTTCTTAATGGACAAATCAAAGCGAACCCGCTCTGCCATGAGTGCGGATTCGCTTTTGGGATATTACTGATTATTAGGTTCCTCTTTTTTTTCTTGATCATTATTTCCGCCGTTTTCATTCCCGCTGTTTCCATTCCCGTTATTTCCATTCCCGGGATTTTCCTTCTCTTGGTTATCTTTTGGCTCTTCCTTTTTCTCATCATCTTTCGCTTGGTCTTTTGGCTCCTCTTTTTTAGGCGGGATTGGTTTTTCTTTATCTGGAGCCGGCGGTTCTTGCACTTGTTTTTCTTGTTGTTTATTTGTTGGTTTCTTGTCGTCAGTATCTGTTTTCGCTGCTTCTTTTTCTTCCTTTGCTTCAATCTTGTTGGACGGTGCTGATTCCCTTCCCGCAATGTCCACGGCAACGACATAGTAGGAACCGCTGCCGACGCGATAGGACAGAGAAGAGCCGGATACAATAGATGCCACCTTTTTGCCAGATGCGGAATAGACTCGGTAACCAACGACATCATGGCTCGGAGATTCTTTCCAGGTAAGCAGCCCTTTTGAGATGGAAGTTGTAACACTTGCCGGTGCTTTTCCGTCGTCCTTCAGGATGGCTCCGGCTGCCAGCAAGTTTTTCCACCTTGGATCGTTGTCGGGAATCAAATAAGACGGATCAGTAGATCTTCCAAGCGTTATTCGTTTCACGAATTCCGGACTGAGCATGCCGCCCGGCATTGTAAATTCTCCGGGTGTGGAAGGCAGGGCCATGTATTTTTTGCCTTTGACCATGACGTATCGTCCATTTCCCAAGCTGTCATCGACCTTGGTCGGTACAAATTTCGCATTAAACAGGTCAGATTCAACAAGGCCTGCTGCCGAACAGGCTTTTGATGGAAGCAATCCGGAAACGGCACAATAGGAGCGCCGTACAATGCCTCCCGGCATGGTGAATCTTTCTTTTGGTTTGATCAAGTCCGGAGCTGCGTCATATGCGCCATTCATTAATCTTGCCCAAATACCGAGGTTGCGTCTGCCTTCGCTTCCATCATTGGAAAGAGGAGCAGGTGTTTTGTATCCAATCCATGTTCCGAGAGTCACATTTGGGTTCGACGCAATGAACCATGCATCATTGGGTCCATTCGTTGTTCCCGTTTTTCCCGCCCAATCTGCTGAAAATTTCAGCATTCCAGGGACAGAGGCGGCTGTTCCATATCTCAGTACATCCCGCATCATGTCAATCATCAAGTATGATGTTTGCGGACTGAATACATCGACAGGCTTCGACTTATGTTCGTACACAACGTTTCCATCGTGGTCGGTTATTTTTTCAATCATGTAGGCATCGACGAATTTTCCGCCGTTGGCAAACGTTGCATAAGCATTTGTATTCTCTTCCACCGTTACACCGACTTCCATACCGCCCAGTGCAGTCGCCATGTTGACATGGTCGCCCTTTGTTAAGGATGTAAAACCCATCTTTTCCAAATACTTGGCAGGGTCATTGTTAACGGTTTTTAAATACGTATAAATCGCGGAAGCATTGTGCGAATGTGCAAGCGCTTTTCGGGTCGAAACAAGTCCGTAATACCGGCCTGAATAGTTTCTGAATACTTTTCCTCCGCCTGCTGAGATCGGAATATCCGCCACGACAGCACCCGGTGCACTGAGACCCATTTCCATGGCCGGCGCATAGACGAGCAGCGGCTTCATCGTTGAACCATTTTGCCGTACTGCCTGGGTGGCGTGGTTCGTTTCTTCCAATTTATGGTCGCGGCCGCCAACAAAGCTTAATATTTTACCTGTCTTATTTTCTATTAAAATAGCGCCCACTTGCACTGGCTCTTTGATTTCCTCCAATTTTCCCGTTTCCGGATTTCTCTCTTGTCTTATTTTCGTATAGCCGTAATTATCGTACTCATCTTTTATTTTTTGATGAATATCATATATTTTTTTATTGACCGTTGTATGAATGTGGTAGCCGTTTTGCCTGATATCCCGGGCAGCCAATGTATCATATTTTCGATAAAGATCCTTGTCCTTATCCAAATCTTTTTTGCTGTAGCCGTCTTTTTTCGCCAGGATTTCCGTCAATATTTCTTTGCCCCGTTTTTCAATTTCTGCAGTCAAGTATGGATATTTTTCATAAGCACGCGGCTGCGGCTTGATAAAATCGGAAACGATATCATAATTGAGTGCTTCCTCATATTCTTTTTTAGTAATGTACTCCTCGGCGCGCATCCGGCTAAGGACCGTTTTCATCCTGTTTAGACCGGGTTCAAGAAGCGATTCTTCCTTTAAGCCGCCCCCAACCGCAAATGGAGTGTATCTAAAAGGACTTTGTGGAAGCCCTGCAATAAAAGCGGCTTGCGGCAAATTCAATTCTTTGGCATCTACCCCGAAAATGCCCCTTGCAGCAGCCTGGACTCCGCCAATATTTTGTCCGGAGGAATTTCTGCCAAACGTTGTCACGTTTAAATAAGCTTCTAAAATTTCATCTTTTTCCAGAAATTTTTCAAGCCTTAAAGCAAGCAGGATTTCTTTTGCTTTACGGTCAAAAGAAACTTCGTTCGTTAAAATCTGGTTTTTAATAAGCTGCTGTGTTAATGTACTGCCGCCGCTTTGGACGGAAGAGTTGGTTAATTCTTGGAAAATGGCCCTCATTAAAGCTTTCGGAACGACGCCTTTATGCTCGTAAAAGTACTCATCTTCCGTTGCAACGACCGCTTTTTTCAAATAATCCGAGACATCTTCAATTTTGACTTCTTCCCTGTCAATGTCCGACTGCAGTTTTCCCAAATAAACATTGTTGGAAAAATATAATTTCGATGTTTCTTCATAATGGTAAATATCCTTTTTCATACTGGCAGCAGGACGGACTTTTTCATCTTTTACAAGCGATGCAAAGTAGCCTGCCCCCACACCTCCGGCAAAGGCGCCGCCAAGTATTAGGAATATCGTCAAGAGAAGGATCAAGTTCCAAATGACGCCATATGTAATCCGGAATCCTTTCATCCATTCTTTTTTGTCGATCGTTGAAGCACGTTCCTTCATTTGCTCCCATTGTGCTTTCAAAAAATTTTTCATAAAAAATACCTCCTGAAATCAAAACTATTATAGCACAAGGGAAATATTTTTTTCGCAAGAATTTGACATAGCAGCGCAATGTAGCTACAATATTTTCTATACAATGCGATACATCAGGCTAGGAACGGATCAAGTAGTCGGCTGTCCCTGTTATGAAGAGAACCGGTGGTTGGTGCAAACCGGGACAAACAGCATGGTGAATTACCTCCGGGAGCTTTTGCCGTGAACAAACAGTAGCGGCGAACGGTGCAAACCGTTATATCGATGAGCGGGGAAATGCAATTTCCCAAGTTGGGTGGTAACGCGGTGAACAAGTCGTCCCTTCGTGCAGAACGAAGGGGCGTTTTTATTTATTTTTAAACAGAAGGCAGGGAAAAAGGTTGGAACAATTATTGGATGATTTAAAGTGGCGTGGCATCATTTATCAACAAACAGATGAGGAAGGTATAAGAGAAATTCTTGAGAATGAAAAAATTTCTTTATACTGCGGTGTCGATCCGACGGCTGACAGCATGCATATCGGGCATTTATTGCCGTTCTTAACGCTGCGCCGTTTCCAAAAGCATGGGCACCGTCCGATTGTTTTGGTCGGGGGATTTACCGGGCTGATAGGTGATCCGAGCGGCAAAAAAGAAGAAAGGCAGCTGCAGACGCTCGAACAGGTAGAAAAAAATGTTCAAGGGATCAAGGCCCAATTGGAGAGAATTTTTGACTTCACCGGAGAAAACCGTGCAACGATGACAAACAATTTTGAGTGGCTCGGTGGAATGGATTTAACGACATTTTTGCGTGATTTTGGCAAGCATATCGGCGTGAATTATATGCTTGCCAAAGAAACGGTTGCCACCCGTCTGGAAACAGGCATTTCATTTACGGAATTCACCTACACATTACTGCAGGCCATCGACTTTCTTCATCTTTATAAAAATTTCGGCTGCAAAATGCAAATCGGCGGAAGCGATCAATGGGGGAACATTACAACGGGCCTGGAATTTATCCGCAAAATGGCAGGTGATGAGGCGAAAGCCTACGGTTTGACGATTCCGCTCGTAACGAAAGCGGACGGAACAAAATTCGGGAAAACAGAAGGAGGCGCCGTTTGGCTGGACCCCGAAAAGACGACGCCTTACGAGTTTTATCAATTTTGGATCAACACGGCGGATGCCGATGCTGTTCAATATTTAAAATATTTCACGTTCCTTGATCGGGAAGAAATCGAAGCACTTGAAAAATCACTGGAGAAGGAGCCGCATCTTCGGAAGGCGCAAAAGGCGCTGGCCGAAGAAATGACGCGCTTGATTCATGGGGAAGAGGCGCTTCGGCAGGCGATCCGGATTACCGAAGCACTCTTCAGCGGCAACATTAAAGAGTTATCGATTGAGGAAATTGAACAAGGCTTTAAAGATGTTCCTTCATATGAGCCTAAAGGTGAAAAAGAAAATGGGCTCGTTGACCTGCTTGTGGCTGCCAAGATTTCACCCTCTAAAAGGCAGGCGAGGGAAGATATCCAAAATGGCGCCATTACCATTAACGGAGACCGGATCACCGACATCGGATTTGAACTTGGCGAAAAAGACAAGCTTGGTGGAAAATTCACGATTATCCGCCGCGGAAAGAAAAAATACCATCTGATCAAATACTAAAAACAAAACTCGGCAGGCTGCAGATGGCTTGCCGGGTTTTTCCATATAAAAAAGACCAAGAAGGTTTCAGTTTTCAGCAGCTGTATCAGCCGCATAAGAACGTGGTCTTTAGGCGCATAAAGTTGTACATAAGAGCACTGGCCCTGCCTTTTTGTGTGTACGGTTCGATTTTTGGTTTCAAACAATGCATAAACTCATAATCACATGCACATGGATGGACACCGCTGCGAAGACAGTAGTCGTGTCTCATGCAGCAGGCGTCTACATCGTTTACGGGAGCCCCTGGCCCGCTGCAGCCGGGACCGCACCAATTGTAGCCGGGAAATATGCAGAAACCCGGCTGTCTTCTTCCCATTCTGGACAACAACAACACCCCCCTGTATTAAAATATGAGAGAGGTGCAATATTTGGAATGGCATGAGCCTTTTATCCATTTGAATGGGTTCTATTTATTGTCACTCTTTTTCCCGCTGCGATTTTTGCTCCTTGCATTCGTTTCGGCTGAGTCTATTGCCGGAACTGTATTCGTAGCCGAAATTCAATCCGCCCGTTTTATTTTCATAATCGCCCGTTGTGACTTTATATTGCTTTTTTCCTTTTTGAACCATAAAGGATGCTCCTTCCTTTTAATAGGATTGATCCCTGTCATCTTCTTTTATGGAAGCCTGCACTTCTTCCTGGTCCGGCCTTTTAAAGCCTTTATCCGGCTTGCCGGCATTTTCAATGTCGCCTGAAGTCTCATAACCGCCTATATTTTTATTGGATGTCGTTCCGTAAAGGCCCATGCCGCCCAATTCGGCATTTACATTTTTTCTGATTTTGTCTTTCTTATCCAATTTTTCCACCTCCTATCGCTAATATGTCCTTAAGGGAATAAAATATGAAGACAGTTTTTTTCATTTGTTTCATATTGGATGAAAAAGAGAAGATGGCAGGAAGGATATTTTTTATGGCGAAATGGTTGAAAAATAATTTTAGAACTTATAAAATATAAGCAAATCACGATGAAACGGAGGTGGGGAAGAGATGTTGAATCATGCTGTTTTAGTGCACGGATTTTGGACGGAATTCTTATTGTTTAACCGTGCAAAATTTGCTGTTGCAGTTGTTAACGGGATACGTATGCCCTTTTTTAGCAACTTCATAGCAAATCTAAAACGGTGAAAACATCTCTAAACCCACAATATATATGAATGGTTGAAGAGGAGCTTTTCATGCTCCTTTTTTTATTTGGGATTCGGCATTGTGAACATGTGAATGTCCTAAGTATGTATACAACTGGGGAATCGCCTGCGCCCAAGAGCCTGGCGCTGTCCAAATTGTTCATTATAGTCATGGGGAAGGTTGTTTCCCTATGGCTTTTTTTGTTTATTTAAATGAGGGAGGAAGTATATATCATGATTGCCTGCAGTGTGAATCAAGTGAGCAAGATGTATGGAGGAAATCTACTATTTGACAATATATCATTTGAAATTCAGGAAGGGGATCGAATTGGGTTGGTTGGCCGGAATGGCAGCGGCAAGACGACGCTATTGAAATTATTGGCTGGTGAAGAAACACCAGATTCGGGTCTCATCCATTGGAAAAAAGGCATTTCCATCGGCTATCTTGCGCAAATTCCGGATTATCATAACGAATTGCTTACTAAAGACATTTTAAAGACTGCTTTCTCAGAACTTTTACAAATGGAAGTAAAGCTGAGGAAACTTGAAGAGGAAATGGGGCATGAATCAAACGAAGCAAAACTGGGGGAGTTAATGGAGCATTATGGTAATATGCAAGACAATTTTTCAGTAAAAGGCGGATATGAAATAGAGGCCAGTATTGAAAGAATCGTTAATGGCTTGAAGATTCATGATTTATTGGATCAACAATACTTGGCCCTCAGCGGTGGAGAAAAAACAAAGGTAGGCCTGGCTTTTATCCTTCTTAAAAATCCGGATTTATTATTATTGGATGAACCGACTAATCATTTGGACTTGGCGACGGTGGAATGGCTGGGAACCTTTTTGCAATTTTATAGTGGAACGGTCGTTGTTATTTCCCATGACCGTTATTTTTTGGATGACGTCGTAAATAGAATCTTGGATTTGGAGGACGGAAAAATAGGAAGTAATGTTAAAATCGGCTATTTATCCCAGCATGTTTTTTCAGATTTTATCGATGATACAGTGATAGATGCTTTTCGCAACGAGGTAAGGGTGACTGAGGAAGAAGCCAGGCACATTTTAGCGAGATTTTTATTCTACGGGCATATGGTCTTTCGAAAGGTTTCACAGCTCAGCGGTGGGGAAAGAATGAGACTTCGTTTGGCTCAACTGATGCATCAAGACATGAATTTACTCATTTTGGATGAACCGACGAACCATCTGGACATTGATTCCCGGGAAGTGTTGGAAGATGCGCTTGAAGATTATAATGGCACTATTTTAGCTGTTTCTCATGACCGTTATTTTCTCAATAAGTTGTTCGAAAAGATGTATTGGATTGAATCAAAACAAGTTTATTGCTTGGAAGGAAATTATCACCGGGCCAGGGAGAAAATGGCTGAGAAAAGAAAGCACTAAGTCCTTTCTTATCGGTAATTTCCTGTGTAGTAAGGAGGCACTTGAAAAATACAGAAAGAAGGAAAGTATGAAGTAATTGTTTCGCCTGCGTTGTTTTTAGTAGGCTGTCTTTTTTATTTGTGTCGTTGTGGTTATAAGGAATCTTCCTTCTTTCCATTTTTTATTTGGATCGAATCAAACGATAAGATCTCACCGTTTTTGCTTATTCAACCTAATGGTTGACAATCATGTTGTGTCCGTTATACTTAACCACATGGTTGAACAACAACACGAAAATCTCGACCACATATTCCACGCCCTCGCCGACCCGACCCGGCGGGAGATGCTCCATCAGCTGTCCATTCATGAGCGTACGGTGACCGATTTGGCCGCGCCATTCAAAATGTCACTGGCGGCAGCGTCCAAGCACATCAAGGTCCTGGAGGAGGCAGGACTGCTCCAGCGGACGATCCGGGGTCGCACGCATACTTGCCGACTCAATCCCAAATCTTTGGCCGCCGCCCACGAATGGATTCGCTTCTACGAGCGTTTTTGGACCAATCATCTTGATGCCCTGGAGCGCGAGCTGAACAAGCCTGAAAAAAACACGACACAAGGAGGAATTGACAATGAATGAATTTGGGGTTGTTACTGAACCCGGGACCGTACGCTTCAAACGCGTGCTCCCCGGCCCGATCGAACGCGTCTGGGCCTATTTGACGGAATCAGAGAAGCGGGGAACGTGGCTTGCTTCAGGGCTGATGGAACTGCATGTAGGCGGGAGGGTTGAGCTGAATTTCCGTCATGCCGACCTTACTCCGCACAATGAGCCGACACCCGACCGGTACAAGCAACACGAAGGAGGCCACACTAACCGCGGGCATATTACGCGCTGTGAGCCGCCCCGCCTACTTAGCTTTACTTGGGCCGAAGGGTCTGGAGACGACTCGGAAGTCACATTCGAGCTGACTCCACGTAATGGGGATGTGATCCTCGTACTGACGCACCGCCGTCTCGGTGACCGTACAACGATGCTGAGCGTCGCCAGCGGCTGGCACACCCACCTCGGCATCCTTGTCGACCATCTATACGGTCGTGAACCGAGACCTTTTTGGTCGACACACACCCAGATGGAAAAGGAGTACAAGCGGCGTCTAGCTGTCAATCCGAATGGAACTTTGCATGAGGAATGAACAATAAACGACGAAAGGAGAATTAAGATGGTGACATTGAATCATATACCGGTTGTTAAGTCAGAAATGCTTATTCGCAGACCGGTTGAAGAAGTATTTGAAGCTTTTATCGACCCGGAGATAACGACAAAGTTTTGGTTCACCAAAAGCAGCGGAAGATTAGAAGAGGGAAAGCATATTAGGTGGGAATGGGAGATGTACGGCGTTTCCGATGATGTTCATGTAAAAGAAATCGAGCAAAACAAGCTGATTCGGATCGAATCATCGGACAACACCAAAACCGAGTGGGTATTTACTCCACGAACAGAAAACGAAACATTTGTCTCGATTACAAACTCAGGGTTTACAGGCAATGGAGATGATATAGTAAACTATGCCATTGGTTCAATGGGAGGATACACGATGGTTCTCTGCGCGCTGAAGGCACTTCTTGAGCATAACATCACTCTGAATGTTGTAGCTGACAAGGCTCCTGATGACCACGTTTATTCAGGACCAACAAAATGAGTAGATCATTAGTGGAAAATCCAAATCAAAAGATTATCACGTTTTAAACTTTCGATGGAAATGCTGAAGAAGCAATGAATTTATACATCTCACTGTTTGACGAGTCAGATGTTCCTTGAAAATAAAGCTCTTTACTGACTTGGATTTAACGGAAACAATATCTTATTAACAAGTCGGCCGGCTTTAATAATTAATAGGAGAGATGTATTATGTGGTATAATATGGGAAAAGTCACTATGAAGGGGGAGGGTATTGGTATCATTTTTCTTAAACAAACGAGCCATTTTTTAGAATAAAGGAGTAAATTTTAAAGGATATTTAATGGATTGGACAGAATGGGTATTCAGGCAAAAAACTTTTAAGGGCAGGTGTTAATTAATGAGTGGAGGAACAAACAATCATATTCGCCATGGTTTTGGTACTGTTCGGCCTTATCTCTATGGACATCTTGATTTACTTGACTTTGTTAACCAGGTATTCGAAGCAGAAGAACTTGAGCGTCACAAAACGGGAACGGGTTTTCACGTTGAGGTGAAGATTGGTGATGCTGTAGTCGTGCTAGAAGTTGGTGAGTCATTTAAAAATGCCACACAAGCCTCTATTTATGTGTATGTTAATGACACGGACGAAGCATATCAAAGGGCTATTCGAATGGGCGCACAATCTCTTGAGGAACCGACGGACAAGCCATATCAAGAGAGAGGGGCAGGAGTAAAAGATACTTTCGGTAATACATGGTGGATTTCTTCCTATATTGGCTAAGGCTGTCCCTTTGAAATAAAAGCAAAATATTCGTACAAACGCTATTTGTCCAGGGGTCATTTATACGCCAATGACGAATTGATCTTTTTGCTTTTTCAGTGAGTTCGGTTCGGTTCTTTGCAATTTCTAGTAAGCTTAGCTGGTCAGCATGATGAATAACGGGAACAACTGATCCACCAGAAATGGCTATTTTAGCAATCGGAAAAGCAAAGGATCAGCCAAAAACTCTCTAAGCTCCACTTTTCCCATTCGTCTTTATAAGCTTGGGGTTCTGCCAACTCTACAAGATGACCGTATCCCCATGTAATATAAGCTTTATCATTAAAAAACTGTTTATCCTCAATTTCAATATATCCATCCTTTGTGACTGCCTTTTTGAATGCCGTCGCGTAATCCCTAGCTTGTGACGGTTTTTCAGATAAAATGACTGTACCCATTATTGTCCCTTCCTTTTCTTATGATACAATGAAAAAGATAAATGGCTGTCTCGGGCGTGTGGTGTGCGTCCACATTTAATATGGGACAGCAAAACACCATAAAAAAGGCTACCTTCTTGCGCAGTTGGTAGTCTTTTTTATTTTAGGGCCTGGCGGTCGCTTGGGGGAGGATGGCGATATGTAGCGCCTGTCAATCGAACCGTGGAAAACCGGAATGGAGCGATAGCGAAATAAGGATATGCCGCGAAAGTCGATTGACAGGCTCACTACACCCCAACCCTCTTGGCATTGTCAAAACCTTGAAGATGACTTTGTTGGAGGAGAAAGAGACGGACGGAGAAGGCGGGCAAGGTTGGTTTGCAGATGCCGGGAAGTATGGGATTGGGATGAGTGTGATCATGATCGCGACCGTGACCGCGATCTATTTATTTGCCGTTGCAGGGAGCGGGACGACTAGCAAACGACATTAAACAGGCCCGGCACTTATCAACCGGGCTTAAAATAAAGGTTATCCAGGCGTAAAATAATATACTATGCAGCGAGGGGCTGTCCAAAAAGCCCCTAAAATTCTTTCATAAAAAATTAGAAACTTACTTTCATAGCTGTATTTGATTATGTTTTCTTTACAAAATATCCGGGTATGAATATAATAGAGGTATACAGCATAGAATAAAAAAGGGACACCAGGTGACAACTGGCATCCCGGGTATACAGCTACACTGCATGAAGTGCAGCGACCCAGCTGAAGAAATAGCTTTCCCGCTCGGTCAAAGCAAGGGAGAGCTATTTCATTTTATATAGAGAAATAGCTATGGCGATCACTGACACGATTAGGCTTGAGAACATGATCATCAAGACTATTGCATCATATAAGCTCACCATCAGCGTCACCTCCCCTCTATAGGGAAGTAGTCGCTGCCCACCCTGCTTATGTAGCTGCATACCTGTATTATATCATGAAAAAGTTATCATTTGGAAATTATTACCCATCCCAAAACCTTGCTTTTGGATGCATAAACAAAAAGCCCCAAACCTTGATTTAACAAGGTTTTGGGGCTTTTAATAATGCTTTGCCAGGGCATAAAAATTAGCGTGAGTAGTGTTCTACAGCATTTAAAAGCCTTATATATCAACGTTTACAGACTGTTTAAAATCAATTAGCCCCAATTTTAGCCCCACTTGCCAGACTCTCACTGAATGCAACTACTGCTTTATCCTCTAATTCTTTGAAGGAATGAGAATATACATTGTAAATCATTTCAACAGTATTGCCTAAACGGTCAGCTATAGTTTTAGGTGGGATCCCCATGTTAATTAATATCGTTGCATGAGTATGCCGTAACCCGTGCGGTGTAATCCGCTTAATATGAATATTGTCTTTCTCCAATTGTTTATATATACGTTCAAATAAATATTTAGAAGTATTTGCTCCCATCGGTGTACCACCCTGATATGAAATGAAAACATAATCCTTCTTTTTATCTACCCTGAAAATATAACTAACGAACTACCCTGAAAATATAACTAACGAACTGCTAAAAAAAGCAATACTAAGCTAACCGGCTATACCCTAATTTCCAGAAA
>NZ_JBFEGN010000042.1:0-35104 GCF_047228825.1 Siminovitchia jepli | reverse complement strand
GGATACCGAAAAATACCCGCGGATACCGAAAAATACCCGCGGATACCGAAAAATACCCGCGGATACCGAAAAATACCCGCGGATACCGAAAAATTTACCGCCGAAAGCGGTGCTTGTACTTATGCTAAAACGCCCATTCGCCGTTGCGGAAGACCGGTTCACGCTCGCCGCTATCGGTTATTCCGTCAATGTCCATTTGGTCAGAGCCGATCATAAAATCAACGTGGGTGATGCTTGTATTCAATCCTTTTTCTTCCAGTTCTGCCGGGCTCATGCTTTTTCCACCTTCGATACAGAACGCATAAGCGCTACCGATGGCAATATGGTTGGAAGCATTTTCGTCAAACAGCGTGTTATAAAAAAGGATGTTCGATTGGGAAATCGGAGAGCTGAATGGGACGAGCGCTACTTCTCCCAAGTAATGGGAACCTTCATCAGTTTCGACAAGCCCTTTTAAAATTTCTTCGCCTTCCTCCGCTTTTACGTCTACAATTCTCCCATTTTCAAAAGTAAGGGTAAAACCGTCTATAATGTTTCCGCCATAGCTGAGCGGCTTTGTATTCGTGACAACGCCGTTTACCCCCAGCTTGTGAGGTACGGTAAAAACTTCCTCCGTCGGCATGTTGGCCATAAATTCATCGCCTTTTTCATTCATGCTTCCCGCTCCCACCCAGAGGTGTCCTTCCGGAAGCTCAATCGTCAAGTCCGTTCCCGGAGCCGTATAGTGAAGTTTTTTGAATCGCTTTTTATTCAGGCAATCGACCTTTTCATGAAGAGATTGGTCGTGCTTTTTCCAAGCTGCAACAGGATCCTCCCGGTCGACCCGTGTTGCTTTAAAAATCGCTTCCCAAAGTTGGCCGACCCGCTTTTCAGGCGGAGCGTCCGGAAACACTTTATTGGCCCAATCCGCTGAAGGGGCCGCGATGACGGTCCAGCTTACTTTATCCGATTGAATGTATTGGCGGTATTTATTTAAAGCAGTTCCAGCTGCTTTTTGGAAATTGGCAATACGGTTCGGGTCTACCCCTTTAAGCAAATCGGGACCGGAAGAAACAACAGACATAAAGGCCGCTCCTTGCCCGGCCAGTTCTTCCATTTCCTTTGCCCGCCACTTTGGATATTCATGAAATGCTTCGTCAGGAGCGAGATCATATTTTAAGCGGGAAACCACATCATCATTCCAGTTCACGATGACATCTTTTGCACCTGACTCATACGCTTTTTTGACGATCAGCCGGATCAACGCAGCACTGTCCAAAGCCGCGTTAATGACGAGGGTCTGTCCTTTTTGAATATTGACGCCCACTCTTACGGCGAGTTCCGCATATTTTTCCAGTTTTTCCTGAAAGCTACCCATACGGCATCCTCCTTTTCAATAAAAAATGTATTTCCATCATACCAATATTGGAAGAAGAAACCAATCTTTCCACTATTTAATTCCTAAAAGTTCCCGATAATCCAATGGATTTTTGATGATGTCACCAAGTGTATATTCATCCAACACAGCCAAGTAGGCAGCCAGCGCACGATTCAGCACATGCCTTAAGCCGCAAATCGGCGAAATGACGCAGGTTGCCTGGCCGTCTCCAAAACATTCCACGAGTTTAAAATCGTCTTCGGTTTGTCTGACAATTTTTCCAATATTGATCTCTTCGGGAGGAAGGGCAAGTTTAATACCGCCGCCGCGGCCGCGGATTGTATCGATTACGCCCATTTTTCCAAGTTTATGAATGACTTTCATCAAGTGGTTCCTGGAAATTCCATATGCTTCTGCAATTTCCGTAATATTGGACAGTTCATCCGGCGGTTTGGAAGCCAAATATATTAAAACCCGCAAAGAGTAATCCGTATAATTAGTAAGCCTCATGTTTATCACCAATTCCATTTTATCATCTTTTATAAGGATAAAAGCAATCATCACAAAACATGTAAAAAAAATACATGTTTTGTGAACAAAATAAGTCTACATTATGGCAGCTTTTTTACACATGCCGAAGAAGGATTGTTATGATGTGTGATCTGTTTTATTGTTGAATTAAAGATATATTAAAAATACATCTTTTAAAAGGAGAATGAAAAATGGCGCTTTCCGAAAAAACAATCGACATCATTCAATCAACAGTCCCGGTTTTGGAAGTCCACGGTGTTACGATCACTTCTGTATTTTACAAAAATATGTTTAGAAATCATCCGGAATTGTTGAATATTTTCAATCATGCGAATCAATCCCAGGGACGCCAGCAAACAGCTCTTGCCAATATGGTTTATGCTGCGGCGAAAAATATTGACCAATTGGAAAACGTACTGCCAGCCGTAAAACAGGTTGCGCATAAACACCGCGGCCTTGGGGTAAAACCGGAGCATTATCCAATCGTCGGTGAACATCTATTGGGGGCGATCAAAGAGGTGCTTGGTGATGCAGCCACAGATGAAATCATCAATGCATGGGCCGAAGCTTACGGAGTGATCGCGCAAGTGTTTATCGATGTGGAAGCCGACATGTATAAAACTTCCGAGGAACAGCCGGGGGGATGGGAAGGGTTCAAAGAGCTTAAAGTAATAGACAAAGTGAAGGAAAGCGACGTGATTACTTCCTTTTATTTGAAAGCCAAAGACGGTAAAGGGCTTCCCGCGTTCGAACCCGGCCAATACATTACAGTAAGGCTTCATATCCCCGGTGAAAAATATGCGCTTAATCGCCAATACAGCTTGTCATGTGCCCCTGGACATGATTATTACAGGATTTCGGTTAAAAAAGAAGCCGACCATGAACCATTTGGTAAAGTGTCCAATTATTTGCATGAAAAAGTCAATGTCGGCGATACGATTGAAGCAAGCGTACCTGCGGGTGATTTTACATTGAATATGAAAGAAACAGCCCCGGTTGCTTTTATCAGTGGGGGAGTAGGGCTAACACCGTTCATGAGCATGCTGGAGACGTTGGTGAAAAAAGATTCCAAACGCGATATCACCTTCATTCATTCAGCCAGACACGAGGGGGTCCATGCCTTCGGGGAAGATGTTAAAAATATGACGGAAAAGCTGGAGAATGGACGCTTCTTTTACGGATATGAAAATCCGGCAGACCAACATGGCGGCCATCATTTTAGCGGTTATATTACAAAAGAATTTTTGGAAAAACATATTGCGAAAGACACAATCTGCTATGTATGCGGGCCGGTGCCATTTTTAAAAAGTGCCGTTCTCATGTTAAAAGACCTGGGTATCGCAGAATCCAATATCCGCTATGAGTTCTTTGGTCCTGCGATAAACTTGCAAATGGATAAAACTGCTGTTTAATCATATAGATGAAAGAGCAAGGAGGATTTGTAATCGCCCCTTGCTCTTTTTTATTCGGACAATGCTTTTTTTAAATTGGAAATGTTTTTTTCCATGATGGAAAAGTAGTCTTCGTTATTTTTTTCATCTTCTACTGTAATATATTCAAGGTTATGCAATGTAAGCGGCTTTGTGCCGGTTTCTTTTTGAATCGTTTCCGTTACGTTTGTCAGTGGGTTTTGGTCGTAAATAATGTACGGAATATCCTGTTTGTTGACTGTTTCAATAATGGATTGCAGCTGCTTTTGGGAAGGTTCATGTTCAGGGCTTAGGCCGGTAATGCTGATTTGCTCCAATCCGTAGCGGTGCTCCCAGTAGCCGTAAGAGGAATGGGAAACCAATATTTCTTTACGCCGTGCCGACTTCACAGTTTGCTTTAGCTCTGCATCAACCTTTTGTAATTTATTTGCCAATTGTTCATAATTTTGTGCGAATTCCGCTTTTGCATCCGGCTTTTTTTCTATAAGCGCGTTTTTAATATTCCCGGCCATCGTGAGGGCGTAAACGGGATCGAGCCAAACATGCGGGTCTGTATCATGGTCTGTTTCCTGATGATCTTCATGGCTCTCTGAATGCTCATGCTCGCCATTGATTATTTCAATACCTTTTGTTGCTTCGATGAATCTTACATTTTCATTTTTCATCGAGCTTTTCATTTTGTCGATAAAAGCTTCAAGCCCCGCGCCGTTGTATATAAACAAGTCGGAATCTGCCACTTCCATCATCGTTTTCATTGTCGGTTCAAACGTATGGGCATCTGCACCCGGAGGGTAGACGCTTTTAACGCTGACATGCTCGCCGCCAATTTTCTTTGTAAAATCCTCAATCGGATAAATGGTCGTGTACACACTTATCGTTTTTTTGGGTTTTTGGACATCGGCGGATTCGCCGTTGCAGCCGGATAAAAACAGCACGAAAACGATAAATGCCATCAAAGAAAAATTTTTTTTCCTCAAAATATGAATCTTCCTTTCTGGTATAACTGAGCTAGAAAAAGCAAGTTATAAATCGTAATCATTCCGATTTGCATATTATATAATAAAAAAACAAAGCAGACAAGAGGGAGAAAACAAGAAAAATCCGGACAAGCCGTTAGTCCGGATTTTATCAGCTATTGCACAGTATATCCCCCATCGATCACCACGGCCTGGCCAGTCACTCCTTTGGCTGCGTCACTAGCCAAAAAAAGGGCGTATTCGGCAATTTCGGAAACATCCAACAATCTTTTTTGGGGGACAAGGGGATAAATGAGCTCTTCCAACACTTTGTTTACAGGGATGTTTCTCGTTTTTGCCAAATCGGTCAGCTGATTTCTGACCAATGGCGTATCGACATATCCGGGACAAAGTGCATTGACTGTGATCCCGTGCTCGGCGCCTTCAAGGGCAGCGACTTTCGTAAGGCCGATCACGCCGTGTTTTGCACTATTATATGCCGCTTTTCCCGAAAAACCGACAAGCCCGTTAATGGAAGCCATATTGATGATGCGGCCAAATTTTTGTTTTTTCATGATGGGAAAGGCATGTTTGATTGCCACAAAGGGCCCGGTCAGCATAATGCTCAGCATTTGTTCAAATTTTTCGGTTGGAAAATCTTCAATGAACGCAACGTGCTGGAGCCCGGCATTATTAATCAATACATCAAGGCGCCCGAATTCTTCGGATACATATTCAAGCGCCAGCTGGATATCCTTCTCGCTGCTGACATTACACGAAATGGCAAATGCGGTGTGTCCTTTTTCTTGTAAATTGGCAGCAGCTTTTTTCACATTTTCTTCATCCAGATCCGACAAAATAACCTTTGCTCCATTTTCGGCAAACCTTTTTCCAATCTCATATCCAATTCCGCGGGCGGCCCCTGTAACGAAAACAACTTTGCCTTTTACCATGAACACACCTTCTTATCTTGTAATTATAAATTTAAATACCACATGTACTTTACTCTCTAATGTTATTATTATCTTACACACATGGATTTGCAATCATCAAAAAGTATTACTTGGCATGACGTTCGATTTTAAAAAAGAAACGGCTGCTGTTAGTAATTTTTTTATAAAATGAAGGGAACGGATAAAAAGGGCAAATCATTAGTACGATAAAAAAAAGGAGGCCGTATTTTGGACAAGTTTACGCGTATTTCTGAAGAAAAAATCCGCAAGGCATACGAAGAAGGTGAATTTGACCGGCTTCCCGGATTTGGAAAGCCGCTTCGGGAGGATGATTTAGAAGGAATCCCCAAGGAATTGAGGATGGCATACCGGGTGTTGAAAAATGCCGGTTTTTCCCCGGAAGAGATGGATGTCAAAAAAGAAATCATGTCAATCGAAGACCTCATCCGCCATTCCGAAGACGAGCTTGAATCGGAAGAGCTGAAAAAGAAATTAAACGAAAAATTATTAAAATATAATGGTCTTCTTGCAAAAAAAGGGATCAAAACAAATTCTTCCGTTTTTAAAAAATACCAACAGAAAATTGAAAAAAGATTTTTTTGAAGATCAGTAATATTCACCCCTGGGTTTTTTTACGGATTTCCGAATATCATGTTTTAATCATGCGCGTTTGTTAATTTAAACGATAAAATAGGGAAAACTATCGGATAAGGGGTAATCATTGGGAATAATAAAGGAGGATTTTTCAATGAACAGTCGTTTTGATGAGAAAGTCATACTGATTACAGGTGCAGGGTCCGGTTTAGGCCAAGCTTCTGCCTTACAGGTCGCAAAAGAGGGGGCAAAACTTGCACTCGTTGATTTAAACCCAGCTTCATTGGAAGAAACAAAAAGCAAAGTGCTGGATGTTGCTCCAAATGCAGAAGTGTTGCTGGTCACTGCCAATGTGACAGATGAAAAAGCGGTTAAAAATTATGTAAATGAAACCGTTAAGAGATTTGGTAAAATTGAGGTTTCTTCAACAACGCAGGGATCGAGGGAAAACAAAATCTCACAGAAGATTTTGACATTGATGAATTCGGGAAAGTAGTCAATGTTAACTTAAATGGCGTGTTTTATGGTATGAAATATGTATTGAAAGTAATGAGAGAACAAGGATATGGTTCGATTGTTAATACTGCTTCTGTTGGCGGTATCCGCGGGGTAGGGAACCAATCAGGCTATGCAGCCAGTAAACACGGCGTAGTCGGGCTAACGAGAAACTCCGGAGTTGAATACGGACAATACGGAATCAGAATCAACGCTATTGCACCAGGCGCCATCATGACACCAATGGTCGAAGGTTCATTAAAACAAATTGATCCTGACAACTGGGAAGAAGCGGGAAAACAATTCGTTCAGCCGAACCCGATGAAACGTTTCGGTAAACCGGAAGAAGTGGGGTATTTGGTGGCATTTCTGTTGTCTGATCAAGCCGCCTTCATCAACGCGGCTGTTATTCCAATCGATGGCGGGCAATCTTATAAATATTAGCATATTTATTTATGGTATAACGGATGTAATGAGGACATGAATATAAGTTGCATCCATACATCCTGCCATTGGCTTAAACAATACAGCAGCACTTGATGAAGGACAAGGAACGACATATTTTGTGAAAGCAGCCATGAACCCGGATGGTTACCGGTTCATTGGCTGTTTTTGTTTGCCGGAAGGTCCGGCGCTAAAAGGAATTGATGGCATTTGCCGCCTTGCCCATTAATGGCGGCTTTATCACTCAAATAACCGTTCATGATTTTTTCACTTAACATCTGACTTCCCCATCCGATATAAAAGGTAAGACATTTTTTTAGGGTGAAGTAAATGGATAAAACATCATTGATTGGAGTCGTTCTTGGCTTTATAGCAGTTGGGGCAGGGATGATATTAAAAGGTGTAGATATAACGGCATTGATCAATCCGGCTGCCATCCTCGTCATCTTGGTGGGAACGGCTGCAAGCGTGATTATCGCTTTTCCTTCTTCGGAAATTAAGAGGGTCCCCAAGCTTTTCGGGATTGTTTTTAAAGAGCAAAAAATGCCAAAACCGAAAGATCTTATTATTTTGTTTTCCGATATGGCCCAGTTGGCCAGAAGGGAGGGGCTGCTGGCGCTTGAGGCCAAAATGGACGAGATCGACGATCCGTTTTTAAAACAAGGACTCATTTTGGCCGTCGATGGACAAAGTGCCGACTATATCCGTAATGTCCTTTCGGATGAAATTGATGCGATGGAAGAAAGGCATTCGGCCGGAGCAGCCATTTTTTCCCAAGCAGGAACGTATGCGCCTACGCTGGGCGTTCTTGGAGCTGTTATCGGTTTAATTGCCGCATTGGCCAATATGGACAATACCGATGAACTTGGAAATGCCATTTCAGCGGCGTTTGTCGCCACTTTACTCGGAATTTTTACCGGTTATGTATTATGGCATCCTTTTGCCAACAAGTTAAGGAGAAAAACACATGAAGAAGTCAGACTGAAGGAAATGATGGTGGAGGGTGTTCTGTCCATTCTCGAAGGGGAAGCGCCCCGCATTATTGAACAAAAACTCGCATCATACCTTCCGGCTTCAGAACGAAAAGATTTGTTCGAAGACAACAGTGAAAGTGAAGTGGCCCAAAATGTCGAGGCGTAAAAAAAGAAAAGAAAGCGAGGAGCATATGAATGAGTCTTGGCTCCTGCCATATTCAGATTTATTAACGCTGCTCCTTGCACTTTTTATCGTATTATTCGCCATCAGTTCCGTTGATGCCCAACGGTTTAACCATCTGTCCCAAGTGTTCAGCGGCATATTTTTGAACGGGACGGGTCCGGTAGAGTTTGAACAGCCGATTGAAGAAAAAGATCAAAATGCCGATGTCCCATCCCACTGGGAAGCGCATAGTAAAAAAAAAGAAAATGAAGTTGTTGAACAGGCTATCCATGAAATGGCGGAAGAGTTGAAAATTCTTGAAGCCATCCAAACGAAAGTGGAAAGCTATATTCAGGAAAATGGCTATGAAGACAAATTCTCGACTTCACTCACTTCAGAGGGTCTTCTCATTAGGATCAATGACAGCGTACTGTTTCAGTCCGGGAGCGCAACCGTACGGGAGGAGGATAAAAAAACAGCGAGAGAACTGGCAAAGCTGCTTGAAATGGACGTGCCGCGAAGTGTCATCATTAGCGGACATACGGATAATATTCCAATTCAAAACTCGGCTTTTCAATCAAACTGGGAACTGAGCGTCATGCGGGCAGTCAATTTTATGAAAGTCCTGCTTGAAGATAAAAACCTGGATCCGCGGTTATTCAGTGCCAAAGGATTTGGAGAGTTTCAACCAATCGCCGACAATAATACTGCTGCAGGCAGGGAAAAGAACCGCAGGGTGGAAGTGCTCATCCAGCCATATACGGAAGAAACAAAATAAGCATGCAGCCCTAGGCTGTATGCTATTTTTTTACGTAAAGAAAACATAACTTGCTAAGAAAATTTTTCTTCAAAAGAAGCTTTTCTGTATCTGGCTCCGACTGACAGGACGTGCTAGTGCAGGCGAAGCGACAGGACGTCGCGCCTGAGCCTGCCGACTGACAGGACGTGCTAGTGCAGGCGAAGCGACAGGACGTCGCTGCCTGAGCCTGCCGACGCACAGGACGTCCCAGTGCCGCCGGGGCCACAGGACGTGGCGACCTAAGGCAGCCAGCGCCCAGCCCCTCGGGTTCATAAGTCAAAACACTCCAGAGGAGGGCTTGCGCTTTTCTTAACATCATTATTTAAAATATTCCAAGCTTCTTTATCCGGGAGGCTGCTTCCTGAAGACGTTCTTCCGATGTGAGCAGCCCGGCCCTGACAAAGCCTTCGCCGAATTGCCCAAACCCGATTCCGGGTGCCACCGCTACATGGGCTTTTTCGAGCAAAAGATCAGCAAATGACTCGGAAGTGTATCCGGAAGGAATTTTCAGCCAGGCAAAAAAGGAGCCTTTCGGTGCTTCTACATGCCATCCAATATCATGAAGGCTTGAGATGAACGCATTTCTTCTGCTTTCATACATATCACTGATTTTCTTTGCGGCTTCGGCCGTATTGGAAAGGGCTTCTACCGCAGCATCCTGCACGGCGCCAAACAGGCTGACGTACAAGTGGTCCTGCAGTAAATTGAGCGCTTCGATGACAGACGGGTTTCCCGCGGCAAAAGCGATCCGCCATCCCGCCATGTTATATGTTTTCGATAACGTATAAATCTCGATGCCGATTTCTTTTGCCCCGTCTACCTGCAGAAAACTGACCGGTTTTTTTCCGTCAAAGCCGATCCCGCCGTATGCAAAATCATGGCAGACGCAAATATTGTGATGGGCTGCGAATGCTGCCGTTCTCTCGAAAAAGTCAACATCGGCGACTGCCCCGGTCGGATTGTTGGGATAATTCAGTATCATTAATTTTGCTTTTTCGGCAACTTCTTTATGTATGCGGTCATAGGAAGGAAGGAAATCATTCTCCTCCGTAAGCGGCATCATTTCCATTTTGGCATTGGCAAGCGCAGCCCCCGACCAATAGTCGGGATAACCCGGGTCCGGTACAAGCATGATATCCCCGGGATTTAAAAGACATTGCGGCAATTCAACAAGCCCGGCCTTCCCCCCAAACAAGATGGCAATATTTTTTTCGGGATCAAGGTCCACGCCATATTCTCTTTTGTAAAATTGAGCGGCAGCCTGTTTTAAATTCCTTTTGCCTCTGAAAGGCGGATATTTATGATTGTTTGGGTTGTCAGCAGCCGATTTCAGCCGTTCCACAACGTTGGCCGGGGTCGGCTGGTCGGGATTGCCCTGGCCAAGATTTATCACATCATGCCCTTCGGCTTTAATGCGATTTACCTTTCCCACCAGTGAAGCAAAAAATTGGGTCGGCAAATTTTTCAGTAACCGAGATTGTTCAAATGTAAGCATTCCATCACCTTTTTTTAAGATCATTCGCATTTTTTTATCTATATAGTTCAAAATGTTACCCCTTAATGGTATGTTTGTAAAGAAGAGGGACGAATGAACAGGAGGAGAACAGTTCATGAAGTGGAAAGTTGGCCTTGTCCAAATGGATATTGCTTTTGGAGATCCGAAAGAAAATTATAAAAAGGCAGAGCAGTGGTTTGAAAAAGCTGCCGAACAAGCGTGTTCGCTCGTAGTGCTCCCGGAGTTGTGGACGACAGGTTATGATTTGACGCGCTTGGATGAAATTGCCCACCACGAAGGTGAGGATGTCATTCATTTTTTAAAAGAACAGGCGGCAAAACACCAATTGCATATCGTTGGCGGATCAATTGCGAAACAAACAGCAAACGGTGTAAAAAATACGATGTATGTAGTGGATAAGAATGGGAATCTGCTTCACGAATACAGCAAGCTTCATTTATTCAGGCTGATGGATGAACATAAATACCTTGTTGCAGGTGAGGATGAGACAAAATTTACAATTGATGGGCAAGAAGCAGGCAGCTTTATATGCTATGATATCAGATTTCCGGAATGGCTTCGCAAGCCTGTCTTGAATGGCGCGAAGGTTTTGTTTGTTGTGGCCGAATGGCCCCTTCCAAGGGTGGATCATTGGCAAACGTTATTAAAGGCGCGTGCAATCGAAAACCAAAGCTATGTGGTTGCCTGCAACCGGGCTGGACGGGACCTTAATAATGTTTTTGCCGGCCACTCCATGATCATCGACCCGTGGGGTGCAGTAATCGCGGAGGCCGGTGAAGATGAGGAGCTGCTGACAGGGTCCGTTGACCTTGGGGTGATTGACGAAATTCGCCGAAGAATTCCCGTTTTTGATGACCGGCGCCCGGACTTTTATTAAATGAAAAACCCAAGCAGGCTAAGCTTGGGTTTTTTTGAAATAATTGGTTGCCAGCCAAAAGCCTTCGACGAAGCGGGCGGGAAGTTTGCCATCTGCCGGACCGCTTTTAAGCTTGCCCTTGTCTTATTTTCGCAGTCTGCCCAGCTCTTCGGCAAGGGCTTGCATTTCGTTTGGGGTGAAGTGTTCTTTTTTCATAACCATTTCATGGATTTCGCGGAGCTCTTCGTACAGCTCCTCATTGATTGCTTCTGCTCTTACTGCACTTGTATTCACCATGCGGAGTTTTTCTGTTATTTGGCTGAGCATGTATTCAATGTTTTGCGGCTCGTTTTTTGATAGATCCACCGAAGTCATCTCCCTGATATAAAATAAGATAATCCAATGATTCCATGCTGTGAAAGGATTGTCAACCGGATTATGAAAAGTCCCCCCATATTCTTGCTCGGAAAATTACACCATGCCGGTTTGGTTAAGATAAAAGCCTGGAAATGGGATCTGTCTCTTTGTAGATTATCTTGCCTGAACTGAAAGCGAGCTTGGCAGCCGAAGCTGCAAAAAACCGATATGTAAAGTGAGAAAAATACCTGTTTACATGATTTTACGGGAAGTGGGGCCTAAAAACAAATCAGCTGATCACCCCAAAATTTCAGAAATTTTTACTGCGGGTGTAGGTGTTTTTGCATAAGGGTATCCTTTTAATCTCTCAAACTAATGTGTTCTCTTTAAGAAAAATAGAATGTCAAGTAAAATGTTTTATCATTAGCCTGAAAAGGTAAATATAAATCAGACCAAGTGATTGGGAGAGGTGTACGGTGTGGGGATGAAAGAAGTGAAAACACGTAAAAAGCGTGAGAAATTCATCGAATTTGTAAAATCATTGATGGAAAAGATTCATCATAATGATGTGACGGGGCTTGCAGCCCAGTTGGCCTACTTTTTCCTTCTGTCTTTATTTCCGATGTTAATTTTTTTGGTAACCCTTTTGCCATATATGCCGATAACGCAACAAGACATTTTTTATCTTTTAAAAAACTTCGCGCCCCAGGAGACATATACGTTAATTCACGATACATTGGCTGAAATCATGGCCAATAGAAGCGGGGGACTTCTTTCTATCGGCTTTATCGCTACCATCTGGTCGGCCTCCAAAGGAATGAATGCCCTCATGAAATCATTGAACCGGGCATACGAGGTCGAGGAAAAACGTTCTTTTTTTATTGCAAGGGGATTATCAGTCGTTCTGACAATCGCAATGATTTTTGTATTTGTTTTGGCGCTGCTCCTTCCCGTTTTCGGAAAGCAAATCGGCCTGTTTATTTTCTCTTTTCTCGGGCTGTCGGAGCAATTTTTAAAAGTATGGGGAATTATTCGCTGGGCACTCAGTCCATTAATAATTTTTTTGGTTTTTCTTGCCGTGTACTATCTGGCCCCAAATGTCAGGATCAAGTGTTTAACAGCAGCTCCGGGGGCCATATTTGCAACGGTTGGCTGGATTATTGTATCGCTCGGCTTTTCGTTTTACGTGTCAAACTTCGGAAATTACACAGCGACCTACGGCAGCATTACAGGCATCATCATTTTGATGTTATGGTTTTATTTTTCAGCCATCATCATTATGGTCGGCGGCGAGATTAATTCATATTTTACGGAAAAAAAAGGAAAATGCGAACGCTAAAAGGAGCGGCCTGGGAAAACCATGCGGCTCCTTTTATTTTATTTTTTCAGGACTTTGTGAAGGGCCAATAAGAGATTCGGAATCAATGAACTGGAAATCATTAAATAATTTCTAAAACTTTGTAAAAAAGACCATTATTTTCTATTTTTTTATGATATAATTCAAAAAAAATAAAAAGGGGGATAACATGAAGAAGAAAAGACAATATACCGCTGTTCTGGTTGTTTTCATGTTCATGGCGAGCTTTTTACAACCGCTCGCTTCGCATGCGAGTGAAGCAGAACCCGGAGATGGAATTCAGTTACAAAAAAATGAAAAAGTAGAAGGGGAATTTTTTGAGCCCGGTGAGGTTCATTGGTACAAGATCGTCCCAACCGCCGATGAAATCGGCAACGATTCTCATATGAGGATCAAACTGACAGGAACCTTTGACGGAAACGTATCGGTTTACCCCGACTGGAACAGGGCTGAAGAAGACATAACGTTTGATGACTACAGGGGTTACATCGGTGAGGGCGTCCCTGTTGAAATTGATATGCCTCATGCATGGGAAGGCCCTTACTTTATTAAAGTGGAATACTTAGGATCTATTAATGAGGAGGAATACGGTGAGGAACAAGGAGATCCGGATAGCACCAAATACCAAATTGGTTATGAAGGCGTTACGCTTTCACCGTTGATGCTTTCCGGAGAACCATGTCCCGTGGAATTAAGCACGGATAAACAGAAGTCCGGTGAAGAAATTTTAACACAGCTAAGGCGTGTAAGAGACAATCTATTATCCAAAACAGATAAAGGAAAAGAATTGTCCTCTTTGTATTACAAGACCGCTCCTTTCCTTGTATCGAAAATGGTGTTCAACCAAAACATCCGCGAAACCGTTTATAAGCAATTGATTCAATTGAAGCCGATGTTTAAGGATATTGCGGAAAAAGGCGAGAACAGCAATTATAGGATAACGAAGGGAAACCAAGAGGCGATCAACGAATTATATGGGATCGTCTTGCAACATGTGCCGAATTCCTTCAGAAGTGAAATTGAACAGATCGGAAAGGAAATGGGGATTGGCAACCTGGTTGGAAAAAGGATCTCCGATGTTATAAAAGCAAACGGGCTGGCTATTTCCAAAGAGAATGGGAATCGTGTGATTGTCAAACTAAAAAGCGGGAATGCGGCAAGCTCTTTTCAGAAAAATTCAAAGAAACTGTTCGAATCCGCAACCATCAAGTCGCTGGGATACAATGGCCATTCTGTCCGCAACACATACGTTCTGAAAGTGGCAGATGATGCGAAAAAAGCCGCGGACAGGCTCATGACATTGCCGGAGGTAGAATACGCGGAGCCAGTTTACCAATATCATAAAAAGTCCTTTAACGATCTCCAGTACCTATATCAATGGGGATTGGAAAACACAGGCCGGGATTCGGGCATTCGTGGCGCGGATATCAAGTTTCCGAACCTTTTTGAAGTTCTGAATAAAAAAGAACTGAAGGATGTTGTGATTGCTGTCGCAGATACCGGTGTTGATTATACGCTGGCCGATTTAAACAAAAAAGTCGACACCGATAAAGGATATGATTTTATCAATGGGGATGGCGACCCGTCCGATGATGAAGGTCATGGAACGCATGTTGCCGGCATTATTGCGGCAGGTATTAATAACGGCTATTCGATGACGGGTATTCATCCAACTGCCAAAATCATGCCGGTCAAAGTACTTGATGCCGGGGGAAGCGGAGAAACGGACCAAATTGCCCTCGGGATTAAATATGCCGTTGACAATGGAGCAAAAGTGATCAATCTCAGTCTGGGCGGCCCCCCAAGCAGAGTCATTGAAGAAATGTTGAAATACGCCGCTTCGAAAAACGTGACTGTTGTTGCAGCCAGCGGAAATGACGGAGGAGATATGGTGGATTATCCGGCCTCCTCTCAATATACGATTGGTGTCGGGGCGACGAACAGGCTCGACATTGTGACGGATTTGTCCAGTTATGGCAAAGGGTTGGATTTGGTTGCTCCCGGTGTGGACATCCCCAGTTTACTTCCGAATGGAAATGTCACTTATCTTAGCGGGACATCAATGGCCACCCCCCACGTTGCAGCCGTTTCAGGATTGTTGTTGGCGGCAAATCCGAACATGAAACCAAACGAAATCAGACAAATATTGACTTCAACAGCAAACGATATTGCCGTTAAAAATATAAACAACGGTTTTGAAATTCCCGATGGAGAAGATCCCGACGATGAAGAATTCCCAACCGAGCCCGGATATGATGAAGCGTCCGGCTGGGGAAGATTGAACGCCTGGAGTGCGTTCAGCGTCGTTGACTTAAATCTTTCCATTGCTCCCTTAACGGATGTGGATACAAAAATTACGGGAAAAGCGGTTAAAGGAACTAAGCTTGAATTAAAGGCAGGCAATCATTCATTGGGTAAAGGGGAGGCGAATGCAGACGGTACTTTCAGCATTCCGATAGAACCCCAAAAGGGAAATGAAATTCTCCATCTGGAAGCAGAAAACGGACCGGCCAAAGCTGCGGTAAGGGTAACAGTCCAAGAAACACCGCCGCTGGAGCCGCCTGATGTCAATCCCGTCAGCGATCGGGATGCAGTGGTCACCGGAAAAGCAACGCCGGGAGCGACGATTTCCGTTAAAACAAAAAAAGCTGAAATTGGTACCGGCAAAGCTGATCAGCATGGTACATTTAAAGTAAATATCAAAAAACAAAAAGCCGGAACGATCCTTTATGTGACCGCTGCCGTTTCCGGAAAAACAAGTGAAACATCAGAGGTTGTTGTGATTGACAAGACACCGCCGGCAGCGCCAAAGGTAAAAACAGTAACCGATCGAGACACAACTGTTAATGGAACGACAGAAAAAGATGCGACAGTTTTTGTAAAACATAAAGATAAGGTGATCGGGAAAAACAAAGCCGATGCAAAGGGCAACTTTAAAGTAGTGATCAAAAAACAAAAAGCGGGAACGACTCTCCATGTAACGGCAAAAGACACTGCCGGAAATGAAAGCAAAGCGGCAAAAGTGGCCGTTCAGGACAAGACGCCGCCAGCGGTGCCAAAAGTAAAAGCAGTTACCGACCGTGATAAAGTGGTTGCCGGAACAACAGAAGCCAAAGCGACGGTTTATGTGAAACACAAAGGCAAAACAATCGGCAAGAAAAAAGCCGATGCAAAGGGCAACTTTAAAGTAGAGATCAAAAAACAAAAAGCGGGAACGACTCTCCATATAACGGCAAAAGACGCTGCCGGAAATGAAAGCAAAGCGGCAAAAGTGGCCGTCCAGGACAAGACGCCGCCAGCGGTGCCAAAAGTAAAAGCAGTTACCGACCGTGATAAAGCGGTTGCCGGAACAACAGAAGCCAAAGCGACGGTTTATGTGAAACATAAAGGCAAAACGATCGGGAAGAAAAAAGCCGATGCAAAAGGAAAATTCAAGGTTCCGATCAAAAAGCAAAAAGCGAAGACAACCCTCCATGTAACGGCAAAAGATGCTGCCGGAAACATCAGCAAAGCGGCCAAAGTGAAGGTCAAGAAACATAAAAAATAAATAAATGATGAGCCCTGCCGTTTTTCTCTTCGGCCAGGGCCTTTCTTAATTGTTTTTCCTGGTATAGCGGCATAATATCAATAAAAATTGTTTGGAACATTCAGCAGAAAGTGAACAACAAATGCAGGCAAAAGATGTCACATGGAATAAGAAGGCGTTCCGATTAACCTTTGTTTCTATTTCTTATCCGTGGGAGATGAAAGAATACTGCCCATTATGTTTGACTGGAACCGGATGGGGAAAAAATTAGTACGTATTTTTCAAAAAAGGTCCTCATAGGTTAGGCCGATAAACACTGTAGATGATAAAATGCAATTATCTATGAGATCAATGCAGGCCTGGGCTACCCATAAAAACGACTCATGACGCCCGAAAAGCGTGAAAACCGGGAAAACGGCAATCAAGACCGACCAGTTGATGGTGCCCGATGGAGGCTACGCCGAGACCGGTGTTGATACCAGACGGTGTATTTCTGTTTGATGAATAATATGGGAGAAAGGGGAAGGGAAAATGGAATACAAAATGAAAGATGAAGGCTTTTATATTGAACTTCCATACGGCAGGCTTGATATCTCGGGGAATGAGGAAAATGGTTTCAGGCCGTATCAGCTGTTAATTTCTTAACTTGCTGTATGCAGCGGGGGAATATTGCGTACCATATTGACGAAGATGCGCTTAAAGGTAGATGACATTCATATCATTGCCGAAGCGGAAAGAAATCCGAAAAGGGCCAATCGAATCGAAAAAGTTTCTCTCCATTTTAAAATTAAAGGTTCCAATTTGAGTGATGAAAAAATTGTAAAAGCCTTGAAACTGACAACAAAAAACTGTGCAATGGTCCAATCGGTGATTGATTCCATTGAAGTACGTGAAACTTACGAAATGATAGAAGGGTAAAGTCGCGAAGGAGGATGATCAGTGGATGGTCAACATCATATTTTTAGTCGTAATTGCTTTAGGACTTCCGCTTTCTATTATCGGGTCATTTTTGCATTGGCCGGGGGTGGCAATGTTTGGTGTATATTGCCTGACCATCATTGCCCTGGCAGGCGTCATGGGAAGAGCAACGGAAAGCTTGGCCATCGTGGCGGGACCGCGGATTGGCGGGCTTTTGAATGCGACTTTCGGAAACGCGGTCGAATTAATCATTTCCATTTTCGCATTAAAAGCGGGGCTTATTAATGTAGTCCTTGCTTCGTTGACAGGTTCGGTTATCGGAAACTTGCTCTTGGTTGGGGGATTGTCTTTTTTCATCGGCGGGTTGAAATTTAAAAGGCAAATGTTCAATGTATACGATGCGAGGCATAATGCGGGGCTGCTCATGTTTGCCGTGATCGTTGCTTTTATGATTCCGGAATTATTTACGCTGAACATGACCGCCGGGGAAAAAATGACATTAAGCATCGGCATATCGATCATCATGATCATCCTTTATATGGCGGCACTTTTTTTCAAACTCGTTACACACCGCGGGGTGTATATCACGAGAGCGGAGAAGGAGGCAGCAGATGAGGAAGAAATTCCCGAATGGTCAAAAGGAAGGGCAACGTTCATTTTGGCCCTGGCAACTTTGGCCGTGGCCTATGTATCTGAGCGCCTTGTTCATACATTTGAAGCAGTGGGCGCACAATTTGGCTGGTCCGAGCTGTTTATCGGGGTCATCATTGTTGCCATCGTCGGTAATGCAGCCGAACATGCATCTGCCATTATTATGGCCTTTAAAAATAAATTGGATGTGGCTGTCGAGATTGCAATCGGCTCCACATTGCAAATTGCAATGTTTGTAGCCCCTATTCTTGTCCTGCTTTCCATGTTTTTTACGCAACCGATGCCGCTCGTATTTACAGTTCCTGAACTTGTTTCAATGGCTACTGCCGTATTGCTGACGATCGTGATTGCGAACGACGGGGAATCGAACTGGTTTGAAGGCCTGACGCTGCTTGCGGCTTACTTAATTATGGGAATCGGGTTTTATTTGTTGTAGCGGCGGATAATCCTGAACATTTGGGAAAAAAATAAACTCATAAAAATAACGCCGCTTTAAGATGAAAGGAGTAAAACACCATGAAACGGCATCATGAAATCATGTTCCTGCTTTTAGCCTTTGTCCTGGTAATGGTTCCGATATCGGCGACGGCCGCCAAGAAACCTGAAGCCCGAATTGAGATCCCTTCATCCGTTGTAAACATCGGAAAAGAGAACACCATTTCTAATTCTGCCAGTGATCTTCCGCGTCTGGCTCCAAGCGACTTTACGAAAGAATTGCTGAAAACTTCCAAAGTAAAAATTGAAAATCCGAATCTGATCCGTATATTGAATGAATCGGCCGTTACGAAGTCTCCGCTTTCTTTCGGTGCAAGGGCCACGATTTTTCTGGGAGAATGGGCATTGAATTATGAATCGGAAGAAACGGATCCGAATTGGAAATACCAGAAAGTCAATACAAACTTTTATGACAACAGGGGCGGGACAGGAAATTATCAAATTCATTATGTACAGGAGTCCCAAAAAACAGTAAAGGGCGGTTTGACCTCAAAAGTAATGCACGTGGAAGACGTTCAAAAAATGATGCAGAAAAAGGCGCGTGAAAAAGTGAATCTGCCCCTTTCATTTGAAACCATCATCGGTGCCGGAACAAAGCATACACATGTTTACAACATTCCGCCTACCCGCGTAGGATATTTATATGCATTTGCACCTGCAGTAAGCGAAAAAGGAAAACTGACATACGGAGAAGTATATTTGTTGTTAAAAGGAACAAAGCAAAAAATAGTCATAAAAAATGTTACAACACAAGAAATAGGCGCCTGGATTCCGATCCAGGATCATCTAAGTTTTTCATTTGAAACGAGACAATAGAGGGGCAGGCGCCTCTCTTTTTTTTGGCACCCGGAACAAGCACCAATCATAATTTGGAAAGGTATGGCACGGATAATACGCCTTCAATGGAAAAATATAAAGAAAAAGATTGAAAGGCGGTGTGTGAATGAAACGATGGGCCATGTGGCTGCCTCTTTTGTTGCTTTTCTTCATTTATGGGCATGATGCAGCCGCAGTATCCAATACACCCATTCATTGGGGATTTAAAAAAGGAAGCGGGGAAAGGCAGGCTGATGCCGGACAGGCTTATGAACAATTGCTGAATAAGTATGACGCCTTTTATAAAGGGATCCCGGATAAAAAAGTGTTGTATATGACATTTGATAATGGGTATGAAAATGGCTATACCGCTCAAATCCTGGATGTACTAAAAAAGGAAAACGTTCCGGCAACCTTTTTTGTAACCGGTCATTATTTGGACAGCGCTCCGGATCTGGCCAAACGGATGGTAAAGGAAGGCCATATCATTGGGAATCATTCGTGGAGCCATCCCGATTTGACTCGGGTGAACGATGACGAAATAAAAGAAGAGCTGCAGCAGGTGAAAGAAAAAACAGCGGCTTTGACCGGCCAGACTGAGATGCAGTATTTAAGGCCGCCAAGAGGAATTTTAAGCGAAAGAACGTTAAAAATTGCCAAGGAAGAAGGCTACTATCATGTCCTTTGGTCATTGGCGTTCAAGGATTGGCAAACGGATCAGCAAAAAGGATGGAAATATGCGTACGATAACATCATGTCACAAGTTCATCCCGGTGCGGTTATCCTTCTTCATACGGTTTCCAAAGACAACGCTGACGCTTTGGAAAAGGTCATAGTCGACCTGAAAAAGAAAGGTTATACATTTAAAAGCCTGGATGACTATATCATGCATGAAAAAATAAAAAATCCTTTGTTATCCCAATAAGCCTGATTTATTTAAGCTTTTTTAGGAAAATACGATCGGGTTGTGCAGGAACAATAAAATCAAATCCAAACTCCCGCAACTTCTAAGGAAACAACGTTACAGCATATAAGTGAGTAACATTGTGGCAGTTTCAGGAAAAAGCAGCTTCTGGAGCTGCTTTTTCTTTTGGGATATAATGAGAAGACAAAAGGAGGGGGCTGTATGTGGGAGGAACTGATTAAAATTGGGGGTCCATACAATTTTAATATGGCGTTGGACAGGCTTGCCATGGATCCGCTCCATATTATTGATAAAGAAAATCGGGTTATACGAGTCCCTGTTTATCAACCGTCTGCGGAAGTGGTTGATGTTCAGGCGGTAGGCACGACTGAAAAACCGGCATTTGTATTGAAAGGAAAAAATATCAGCACAAAAGAAAAAGCCATTGCTGAAGTGGCAAGGGTCTTTCAATGGAATGCGCCTCTGGATCGGATTCATCGCCATTTTTCCGGCACCTCTTTAAGTAGCATATTTACCGAACACCGGGGAACGCCGATCGTTTTGGAATTCTCACTTCATGCTTCCATCATGCGTTCCATCATTCACCAGCAAATTCACATGAAATTGGCCATTTCGCTAACGGAGCAATTTGTAAAAACATACGGCTTTGAAGTGGACGGCGTTCCATTTTTTCCGTTGCCGGAAACAGTTGCCGCGCTTAAGGTGGAAGATCTCCGCAGCCTCAGGATGAGCCAGCGTAAAGCGGAATATCTTATTGATATTTCCGAAAAAATGGCCAATGGTGATTTAAACCTGGAAGGGATGAAACAATTGCCTGATCAGGAAGTGATCGCTGAGCTGGTAAAGCTCAGGGGAATAGGGCCTTGGACAGCGCAAAGCTTTCTCTTATTTGGACTGGGAAGGAATAATCTGTTTCCAAAAGCGGATATAGGGCTGCAAAGAGCTTTAAAAAGGCTGTTTCAGCTCGATCAAAAGCCTGATCCGGAAGAGATTGATGCATATATAAAGAACTGGGAACCATATTTGAGCTACGCCTCTCTTTATTTATGGAGAAGCATTGAAAAAAAGTAAGGAAAAGCCCGGCCTTTCCTTACAATCCTAATTTATTTTCTTTTTTGTCTGGCGCGCTGATCCGCTGCCTTGGATCTCAACTGGGCTTCTATATCATCATGATCCGCCAATTCCTGTGAGAACTCGATATCACGGCCGTCGCTTTTTTCGTATTTTGGCACTTGTGGAAGCTTTTGCTTGTTTTTGTCGCGTGCCTTTTGGTTATGTGCACGTCCCATGGCAAACTCCCCTTTCATCATTTGCAGGTTTCGCCCGCATTTATATTATGTGCACCTGCTGCTTTTTCACCCGTTTTTTGCAGCTACTTTCGTTCTTTTTCCACATATCCTCCAGCCCGGTCTGCACGTTTAAACTCCCGTTGATAAAGGACTTCCTGGGTTGTAGACAATTTATTTTTCGATTTGTATTCCTTGCTTTTTCTCAATGCCCTGCACCTCCCGTCATTTGGTATCATTTTTGCCTTCAGCTTATTACTTCATACAAAGACGGACAGGCTTGTTTATGTTAAAATACAAATAACTGAATGGAACGAGGGTGAAAAAATGCCCATTATCACAAAAATTTCCACTCAAAAGCGATACACAGCCCGGTATAATATTTTTCTTGATGAACAATATGCTTTCAGTGTTGATGAAGATGTGTTGATCCGTTACCAATTAAAAAAAGGAAAACACGTAACGGACTTAGAGATTGTACAAATTCAGCACGCCGATGAAATCAGAAAAGCTTTCAATGCGGCCCTGCATTTTTTATCTTTTCGCATGCGGTCGGAAAAAGAAATTCGGGATCACCTCAAGAAAAAGGAATGGGATGATTCGATCATTGATGCCGTTTTGCATGAATTACGAAAGCAAAAATTAACAGATGATCTTGAATTTGCAAAGGCTTATGTACGGACATGCATGAATATGGGGAGAAAAGGCCCTGCTGTCATAAAAAAAGAGCTAATGGAAAAGGGAGTAAATGAACCTTTTCTGGAAACAGCCTTAATGGAATACACGCAAGAGCAGCAAATAAAAGATGCCATTGCACTTGGGAATAAATTCGCCAAACGAAATAAAAAGCTTTCAGAGCGAATGCTGAGGCAAAAAGTTGAGTATACATTGTCAGCCAGAGGTTTTCCCTTTGGTATCATTCAAGCGGCGATCGACGGGATTGACATTGGGAAAGGTGAGGCGGAAGAGTGGGAAGCAATCATACGCGAAGCAAATAAAGCGAAAAGGCGCTTCGCCAATTTTTCCGGTTCTGCATATGAACAAAAGATGAAACAGGCTTTGTTTAGAAAAGGATTTGCGATTGATTTAATCAACCGTTTTTTGGATGAAGATACGGAGGATACAGAAGATGGTGAATGAAAAAAGATACAGCCAGATGACAGAAGCAGAGCTAAAAGCGGAAATCGCAAAAGTGACGGAGGAAGCCCGCAAGGCGGAGCAGTTGGGCATGGTAAACCAATTTGCCGTATTGGAGAGAAAAGCGGTGATGGCAAAAGCCTATTTATTGGATCCCGCCGACTTTAAACCGGGTGAAATTTACGCGATAGAAGGCGACCCCGGAAATTATTTTAAAATCAATTATTTGAACGGCGTTTTTGCCTGGGGGTATCGGTTGGGTGGCTCCGGGAAAGAAGAAGCCCTGCCGATTTCATTGTTGAAGAAATAGCACAGCGAAAAAATGCTGTGCTCATTCGTTATCTTTTGTTCCTTTTGACGGTATCTCTTTCAGTTACGATCATTTGCTGTGTTTGTTCGGTTTCGCCGTTTACCTGAGAATCGCTGTGTTTCGGCTCAAACCATCCCCTGTTAAAAGGAGTGAGATTTCGGTTTAAATGATTCTGGTCTTCTTTTCGCATCATAATAGCACTCCTACTCGCCTCGGTTGTCTTCCCTTGCGCCGGAAGCCCTCATTCTTTCTTGCGGTTTTGTGTTGGTTGTTCCGTCCGCCCGCTTTGAAGCAAACGCTGCTTTTGCACGGGGATCTAAATCTGGCTGATTTTTGTTTTCATAGGGAAAGTGTTTCGCCTTGTTGCGCAATGTCCTTCGCCTCCAAATAGTGCGGACATTTATCCGCTTAACGGTAGTATGGCTTGAAGACTGAAAAAAATACTACGCGAAAAAGGAGGGAGAAAATGGAAGATTATTACGAACGGTTGACGGTGCTGCTGCTGGAAAAAAATACAAACCTGACTTACGCGCAGGCGAGGACATGGATTGAATTGTTGTGGGAGGATTTTGAAACGACTCATGCCAAAGCGGGGAGAAAGTATCAAGGAAAAGAAGCAGCGGAAAAAGTGGTGCGGGTATGGGTGAAGCAATACGGAAATAAATTGCATGAGTTTACAGCTCTTAATCCAAAATATGCTGATTTGTTGCATGATGAAAAAGACCTGTTTCATTAAATAAAAAAACACAGTGTTCTTAACAACACTGTGTCATTAGTCCGTAACAACATGAAGTTTTTTTCTTAATTTTTCTTCACTATATACCCAGCCGGTATAGGATGTAATCATTTCCAGGTTCTCGTCAAGTTTAACGATTGCAACAAATGGGTAATGGCCATTGCTCCGATAGCGGAGATCAATAAAACGAACTTCGGTGTAGTCGTCATATTCTTTTATTTCCCAGCGGTAAACCGGTGAAAATGACAGAAAGGCCGAAACGTTTTTATCTTGTAAAGCAGCTTTTATTACAGGAGTGTCGGGAACGGGTATCCGTTTAAATTTGTCAAAAATTGTAATCGACCGCCTATAGGCTCTCCCGACGTAAAAATAATCTTTTGCAGTGACGGCAATCCTCCATTGGTTAAAATACATCGTAGAAGCAATAATGATTCGTTCGGCGTCCGGGATGGTTTTTAACACGGCGGACTTGACCATCTGCTGCATGACAAACCGAAGGACATAATACAGAAAAATAATCCCGTATACAACAAGAAATGTATATCCCGGGTTTGCGCCAAGCAGCCAAGCAAAAATGCCGGCCACATGCAGGCCGAAAATATAAGGGTCAAAAGTATTGATCATCCCAAGCGCAACCCACTTTGAGGAAAATGGCCGCAAAGCCTGGGTGCCGTATGCATTAAATATATCCACAAACACATGCATCAACACGGCAATGAGTGACCAAATCCACAGGTGCAGCCAATTTGTTTCCGGGAAAAAGAAATAAACGAAAGCGGCTACGACGATTGACCAAATCAATACGGCAGGGATCGAGTGGGTAATGCCTCTATGGTTACGAATATATACCGCGTTATTGCGGAGTTTTAAAAATGTATCTATATCAGGAATTTGCGAGCCGATTATTGCAGCAACGAGCACACTCTGGGTATTAACAGCAGTTTGTGCCACAACTGGATCAAGTGTGGCCAGTCCGCCAATTGCAAATCCCATCACAACATGGGTAGCTGTGTCCAATCCGGATCCTCCTTCGTGAAGGGATTTCTCTTTTCGTCAATCATATTCTTTTTATGGCCAAAAAGCAATAGGCGATCAACAAATGAAGTATTCTTACTATTCCCCGTAAAAGAAGGAATAATCACCAAAAAAGGGGTTTGAAGATGGATTTAACCGAAAAAATAAACAAGATAGACATAGAAGAGTTTCAACAAGATCTAATTCGCTGGTTTGAAGCGGAACAACGGGATCTTCCGTGGAGAAAGGACAGTGACCCGTACAAAGTATGGGTTTCGGAAATCATGCTGCAGCAAACGAGGGTGGATACTGTTATTCCATACTATAACCGTTTTTTGGAAAAATTTCCGACGATCGAATCATTTGCGGAAGCCGACGAAGAATCTGTCCTCAAAATTTGGGAGGGTCTCGGATATTATTCCCGCGCCAGGAATTTGCACTCGGCGATAAAAGAAGTCGTTGCAACATATGGAGGAAAAGTTCCTGACCAAAAAGAGGAAATTTTAAAATTAAAAGGAGTGGGCCCATATACTGCTGGAGCTGTATTAAGTATTGCTTACGGAAAACCCGAACCTGCCGTTGACGGAAATGTGATGCGGGTGTTATCCCGAATCTTGCTGATTACAGAGGATATTGCGGTACCCGCTGCCCGCAAAACGTTCGAAGAAGGAGCCCGGACATTGATGTTTGAGCCCAATCCTTCTTATTTTAATCAGGCGTTAATGGAACTGGGAGCGCTTGTTTGTACACCAACATCGCCTTCATGCCTTTTGTGCCCCGTTCAAAAGCATTGTTCCGCCTTTGAAAAAGGAGTGCAGGACGAGCTTCCTGTTAAAACCCGCAAGAAAAATACGAGACACGATAAATTGGCGGCAATCGTTTTACAAAATGAAAAAGGGGAATTCCTGATCCGCAAAAGGCCGGCAGAGGGTCTTTTGGCAAATTTATGGGAATTTCCAAGCTTAAAAATGCAGCCTGTGCTCGAGCCTCATGAAACGCTCCAAGATTTTTTGATGACGGAGTATTCGATCGATGTGGAGGTGGCGCCTGTTTCTTTTACGACAGTCGATCATGTTTTTACCCATTTAAAATGGACGATTCACGCATTTCATGGGAAAGTGGCCGGGGCCAGGCTGGAGGAGAACGAGCGGGTACGATTTGTTACAGAAAAGGAAATGAACGAATTGGCGTTCCCTGTTTCCCACCAAAAAATTTGGCAGGCGCATAAGATCCATGTAGAATACGAAAAAGAGAAAGCGAAAGGTAGGATTTAGATGAGGAAAACAGCACTGGTCACAGGCAGCAGCAGGGGTGTCGGCAAAGCTTGTGCCCTTGCTTTAGCCGAGAAAGGCTATGATATTGCCGTTAATTATGCACGAAGCAAAAAGGCCGCTCTTGAAACGGTGGAAGAAATTGAGAAATTGGGAAGAAAGGCACTGCTCGTACGGGCGAATGTCGGAGATGTGGACAAAATTAAAGCGATGTTCCAAAAGATTAGGGAAGAATTCGGCCGCTTGGATGTATTGATCAATAATGCAGCATCGGGAGTGTTGCGACCGGCAATGGAGCTTGAGGAATCCCATTGGGATTGGACGATGAACATTAACAGCAAAGCGCTGCTTTTTTGCGCCCAAGAAGCCGCAAAGTTAATGGAGAAAAATGGCGGAGGAAAAATTGTCAGCCTAAGTTCGCTGGGCTCCATCCGGTATTTGGAAAACTATACAACCGTCGGAGTGTCAAAAGCCGCTGTAGAAGCATTGACACGTTATTTGGCTGTGGAGCTTTCTTCAAAAAACATTGTGGTGAATGCAGTTTCCGGCGGAGCGATTGATACGGATGCATTAACACATTTTCCAAATCGCGAGGAGCTTTTGGAGGACGCCCGGAAAAATACGCCGGCGGGCCGCATGGTCGAAATCGATGATATCGTCAAAACGATTATGTTTCTCGTTTCGGATGATGCATTTATGATCAGGGGCCAGACCATAATAGTGGACGGGGGCCGATCCCTGCTTGTTTAAATACCTATCCAGATTTGGAACTTGTACACCGGATTGGTTTTTATTTTTGCCAAAAAAATTGGATAACAACTTGTGCCTCTGGTTACATTAAGAAACGTGGAGGTGAGAATGATGGCTAAAAGAAACCAATCTGAAAAGAATGTTCAAAAAGTAAGACAGCAAAATGCACAATCTGCAGGCGCTCAAGGCCAATTTGGCACTGAGTTTGCAAGCGAAACAAACGTGCAAAAAGTAAGACAGCAAAACGCACAATCCGCTGGTGCCCAACAACAAGCCCAAGGCCAATTTGGCACTGAGTTCGCCAGCGAAACCGATGCACAACAAGTAAGGCAGAAAAACCAACAAGCTGAGGCACGCAAAGGCAAAAACGTCGGACAGTAACGTATATATGTAAGTGAGCGGCTGCTTTTCAAATGAAGAGCAGCCGCTCATTTTTTTTGTAACTTGCTAAGAAAATTTTTCTTCATATAAAGCTTTTCTTGTCTGGCTCCGACGGACAGGACGTCCTAGCCTAGTACCGTCGGTGCCACAGAAGCGGCGGCCCAAGGCGGCCAGCGCCAAGCCCCCCCGGTGCCACAAGTCAAAACAGTCCGTAGGCGTAGGCGGGAGCCTCTTGCGTGTTTCGCCTTGTTTGCCCCTGAGCAAGACTCTTCGCTTTTATAATTTGGAATCTACCCGGCATTTTTAGGAACATACGATCGGGTTTTATGCAAATACGATCCGGAACTCGAAATATCGAGTTTATGCTCCGGGAACCCCGAAATACGATCCAATATGCGCAATTGCGATCCGGGAACCATAAAATACGCTCAAATTCTATTCCAGCCAACCTCCCGCCTCTTACTTCCAAGAAAGACGCGCAGCGCTTTTCTTAAAGGCCGTTCAGTTTTAAAAATTTGTTTAAACCGTTATAATAGTATCGGATAGTATATCGGATAAATTGCATTTTTTGAATAAGGGGTGCGTGAGGACGCTCTTGTACGGTGCGCTCTTTTTTATTTAGAAAGTAGGGGAGACGATGGATATTCCCGCAGAAGGATCAAACATTCAAATACAGAGCTATAAACACAACGGCAGCATCCACAGGATTTGGGCCGAAACAAAGGTGTTAAAGGCAACAAATCATATGGTCATCGGAGGCAACGACCGGACACTCGTAACGGAAGCAGATGGCAGAACCTGGATTACACGCGAACCGGCAATCTGTTATTTTCACTCGGACTTGTGGTTTAACATTATTTCCATGATCAGGGATGACGGCATTTATCATTATTGCAACCTTGGCTCTCCGTTTGTGTATGACCGGGAAGCGTTAAAATACATCGACTATGATTTGGATGTAAAAGTTTTTCCTGATATGACTTTTACCCTTCTGGACGAGGATGAGTATGAACACAACCGAAAATTGATGGGGTACCCCGATGTGATTGACCACATATTGAAAAAAAACGTCGATAAGCTCGTACGGTGGATCAGACAGCGGAAGGGGCCATTTTCCGCCGACTTTATCGACATTTGGTATGATCGTTACTTAACATATCTTAGGTAAAAATCCCTGTTGGCTTTCTTGACAGGCTTTATTTTGTTTGCAACAAGCACCCGGCATCATGAAAAAAGGCGCTTGTGCTTCTATAGGGGGGAGTCGCATGGGAATTATAAGAAGGTATTTGGCTTTTGTAAAGCCGTACCGCTGGAAAATTATTGGAACGCTTATGATAGGCATCATTAAATTTGCGATACCGCTCTTAATTCCTTTTTTAATGAAGTATGTAATAGATGATATTGTTACTGCCAATCATTTGAGCACAGACGAAAAAACATCCAAATTGTTTATTACAATGGCCATTATGATGTTCATATTTGTTATTTTAAGGCCGCCCGTTGAGTACTACAGGCAATATTTTGCCCAATGGACCGCAAGTAAAATCCTGTATGATATCCGCGACCGGCTGTTCACGCACATTCAAAAGCTGAGCTTTAAGTTTTACTCAAACACGCGTGCCGGTGAAGTGATTTCCAGGGTGATCAATGACGTTGAAGCAACAAAGGATTTTGTGATTACCGGGCTGATGAATCTGTGGCTGGATGCGGCTACCGTTTTGATTGCAATCGTCATTATGTTTACGCTCGATGTTCCCCTCACATTCGTATCACTTGCCGTTTTTCCGCTTTATATGTTTTCGGTACGGTATTTCTTTGGAAATTTGCGGAAATTGACAAGGGAGCGTTCCCAAGCGTTGGCCGAGGTTCAAAGTTATCTTCACGAACGGGTTCAGGGGATGCCTGTCATTAAAAGCTTCGCGATTGAGGACCATGAACAAACCCAGTTCGATAAAAATAACACGAACTTCTTGCGAAAAGCGCTGGATCATACGAGCTGGACGGCAAAAGCGTTTGCTGTTGTCAATACCATTACTGATATTGCCCCGCTGATTGTGATCGCTTATGCAGGTTACCAGGTCATTCATGGAATTCTCTCGATCGGGACGATGGTTGCGTTTATGGGATACGTGGAGCGGCTGTATAATCCGCTTCGCCGGTTAATGAACTCGTCCACTACGCTTACCCAGTCGATCGCATCGATGGACCGTGTTTTTGAACTGGCTGATGTTAAATATGATATTGACGATGCCCCGGATGCGGCGGAAGTAGGGAAGGTGCGGGGAAATATCCGTTTTGACAACGTATCTTTCGCTTATGGCGAAAAAGAAAAGCATGTGCTCCAAGACATTAACCTGCATGTGAAAGAAGGGGAAACGATTGCGCTCGTTGGAATGAGCGGCGGAGGAAAATCATCCCTTGTCAGTTTAATTCCCCGATTTTACGATGTAACGGCAGGGGCAGTCCTACTGGACGGGATTGACATCCGGACATTTAAAGTGCGCAGTTTGCGGGACAAAATCGGAATGGTGTTACAGGACAATATTTTATTCAGCGACTCTGTGAAAACGAATATTTTACTTGGAAAACCAAACAGCACCGACGAAGAAGTCATCCGGGCGGCAAAAGCAGCCAATGCACACGAATTTATCATCGATTTGCCAAACGGATATGATACGACGGTGGGAGAGCGCGGCGTAAAATTGTCAGGCGGCCAAAAACAGAGGATTGCCATTGCGCGGGTATTTTTAAAAAATCCCCCCATCCTCATATTGGATGAGGCGACATCCGCGCTTGACCTGGAAAGCGAGCATTTAATCCAGGAAGCACTGGATGAATTGGCAAAAAACAGGACAACGTTCGTCATTGCACACAGATTATCTACCATTACGCATGCCGACAGGATTGTGCTCATTGAACATGGAAGGATTGTTGAAGTAGGGACACATGAAGAGCTCATGAAAAAGAAAGGCCACTACTACGATCTTTTCCAAGTACAGCAGCTGGCGTGAAAAACAGCCGGGGGAGAACCTCCGGCTGTTTTTTTCAGTATTTATTCTGTTTGCTGCATTATGAGGGTAACGTCACCTGGGTTTCATCTTCATGGAACATCTGGGAGGTGCGGATCAATTTTTCCAGCTGCTCCAACTGCTCTTCATATTCAATAATCGCTGTTAATATCCGCATTAAATGATAAGGCTGAAATTCATCTTCAACATTATCTTTTCGGATTTCGGCCAAATAGGCATCCCGCAGCTGGCCCCGGCTTGACTCTCCATAATGGACATCATCCAGCTCGGCTTCCGGCCGTACCCGTCCGATAAATTTCAACAGCAGTTGATCGTGATAACCCATTAAATAATCCAGGCGTTCGCGTGTATCCACCTGCAGTGTTTCGGGAAGCTGGAGGAGAATGTTTTCATACTTATGCTGGAGCTTCAAAATATCGAAGCTTTTTTGGGTGACTTGGATCATCTGCCTGTATAGGACAAGTTTCCGGAGTTTCGCATAATCTGACTTTTTAAAATATCTCCGTTCTTCTTCATACATGGAATATAGCTGATTTACCTTTGTTAATCTCTTTTTAATCGTTTCAATATCTTTTTTCAGAAGCTCATCCTCTGAAGCAAACCTGGTGGTAAGCCTAATCCATTTTAATATGTCTTCCGTCACCTCCGAAATGCTCTGGAAAAGCCTCGTTTCGTATTTCGGCGGCAAGAAGATCATGTTGACGATAAAGGCGCTTAGGATGCCCAGAAAAATCGAAAATGTACGTAATGAAGCATAGTACAGAAAATCCTCAACCGGTGCTTCCATAATGGCAATAATGGTAACGAGCGCCAGTCTGATCGAATTTTCCAGCTTCAATTTTACCATGATTCCGATCGCTACGATCGCAGCAAGGCCGAGAATCAACAAATGATTGCCGAAAAGCAGCGTAAAGGCGACTGCCAGCAAAGCGCCAATAATATTTCCTTGTATTTGTTCCACAACTGATAAATAGGAACGGTAAATGGTCGGCTGGATGGCAAAAATAGCCGCTATGCCTGTAAAAAGAATCGGTTGTAAATCAAGAAGCTGTGCGAGATAAAGTGCTAACGTAATAGCTATTCCCGTTTTTAACATGCGGGCACCGAGCTTCATAATTGAATAGTTCCTTTCTGTTCGGGATGTCCCTGTAATGTTTTAAAAGCATTTACCACAACGGCAATCGTATCCATCACATCCTGTTCCTGGTGCGTTAGTTTTCAAAAACCACGCATCACACTTGGATGCAGTGATATAAAGCCCGCGATGCGGGAAATATGGTGAAACAAGATGAATCCCTTCCGAAAGCAGCAGATGAAGAACTTGGCGAACATTTCACCGTGAGTTCTTTCCTCCTGTTCATAATTTATCACTTGTTCACGGGTAAAATAAATCGAAAGTACGCTTCAGGCGATTGACGATAATTGGAATGTCATATTTTTTGCCGGCCCTTACAATCCCTTCTTCGAGGAGAGCACCAAGCCGGTCCAATTCCTCATACACCCCGTTGCTTTATGGGAACGGGAAGGGCTGTTTACGCCTCCCGCGATATGTTTTAATGCTTCGTTATGCAAAGCTGCTGATTTCCCATGATCTTCAATCCCCCCATAAGTAAAATACTTCATATATTTTAGTATGCAAGTGATCTTCACGCAATGAAGATGATTATTTAAGCGGCGTCATACCCATAAAAAATGTAGCGTAAGATGAAAGACAAGGGTCAAAGGAGGCTGCCGGGGATGTGGTACGTTTTATTTTTGGGAGTTGTCATTTGTATATTGATGGCTCTGAGAATGCTGTTTTTCCCCGCAAGGTTCAAATTCAAGGAAGTGTCTTTCGAGAATTTTGTTTTTCTTGCAATTACTTATGCCGTCATCATGATTGGATTTGGAATGCTTTACCTCCTGCTTGAATTGAAAGGATATCATATTTTTAATGATGTTGCCGCCTCTTCTGCACCGGGACCATTTTATTCACGGCTGGGAACTGCAATATATTTGAGTGCAGTCACGCTTTTTTCTGTAGGCTTTGGGGATGTTGCTCCCGTGGGCATGGGGAGATTTCTTGCCATTATTGAAGCGCTCCTTGGTTATACGATTCCTGCCGCATTTGTCGTACGTACTTTTATTGATTTTGACCCGGCCGCCCGCGGCAAGTATTAGCATATTTGTATTTATCTTTAAATTTTTGTACGCTAATAAAGGATATTATTAACAGGAGGCGATTTTATGACGGTTAAAGAATTGGAAATGGCTCCGGATTTTACATTGCTAGCAAGCAACGGGGAGGAAGTTAGTTTATCCGATTTTAAAGGAAAAAACGTTGTTTTATATTTTTATCCGAAAGATATGACGCCGGGATGTACAACACAGGCATGTGATTTCAGGGATATGCATGAAGACTTTGCTGCGCTTGATGCCGTGATTTTGGGAGTCAGCCCCGATCCGTTGGACAGACACGAAAAATTTATTGAAAAACATGGATTGCCGTTCTTGCTTCTTGTCGACGATGAGCATGAAGTGGCAGAAAAGTATGGTGTCTGGAAGCTGAAAAAGAACTTTGGCAAGGAATACATGGGAATTGAACGCTCCACCTTTATCATCGATAAAGAGGGAAGGCTTGCCAAGGAATGGAGAAAAGTAAAAGTTAAGGGGCATGTGGAAGAAGCGCTTCAGTATATTAAGGATCATCTGTCCTGACCACTTTCACATACAATTGCCCATTTTGTTTTTTTATACGGCTTTTGTCCATTCAATTAAAGTATAAATACATAAAGTATCATTACAGGGCATACCTCCTCATAAGAAAATTTCACTTGGACTGCAGGCTGCAGTCCTTTTTTTGCCAAAATTTTGGATGACGGTTTAACCGAGGAGGTTCTGAACAATATACATGAAGCAGCGTGTAAAAGAGAATACTTATTATGAAAACAATGTAAAACCATTGACAAAGCGGCATATCAGTTAGTACACTATTTATAAAGATTATAAAAAGAGAATAAATTTCTTATTGGAAAAGAGGTGCATGGCGATGTCAGAACACCAGTTAAAAGAGGCAATTGATACGTTGAAAAAAACAGGAGTCCGGATTACACCTCAACGTCATGCGATTTTAGAATACCTGATCCAGTCAATGGCTCATCCGACTGCCGATGATATTTATAAATCTCTTGAAAGTAAATTTCCCAATATGAGTGTGGCAACCGTTTATAATAATTTGCGGGTTTTCAGGGAAGTCGGACTTGTAAAAGAACTTACTTATGGTGATGCTTCCAGCCGCTTTGACTTTGTTACGACGGATCATTACCATATTATTTGTGAAGAATGCGGGAAAATTGTTGACTTCCATTATCCTGGCCTCGATGAAGTGGAACAGCTGGCAGCGCATGTAACGGGATTTGAGGTTGGAAACCATCGCATGGAGATTTACGGGGTTTGTCCCGAATGCCAGAACCAAAAAAAACATTAAAAAAGATCGCCCATGTAAAAAACAGGCGATCTTTTTTATTTCTTTTTTCGGTTATAACTTTCGTCAAATTCTTTTCCTTCCAGTTCCGGATCAAGGGTGAGCGGTTCCCGGCAATGCATGCACATATCCACCCGGCCGAGAATTTTTGTCGCCTTGCCGCAATTCGGGCATACCACTTGAACAGCTTTCGTCGAAAGCATTCCAATCCAGAAATAGACGACCGTACTTCCAATAATGGCCACCAAGCCGAGCAGCATAAATAATGTCATGACGATCGGATGCTTTTGAAAGAATATCCCTACGTACATAATAATGAATCCGATAAAAATTAAACTTAACGCAAAACTGCGGATTTTGTTTATTTTACTTGAGTATTTTTTTGCCATTGCGAGCCCTCCCAAAAATACACTATACCATAAAAACGCCCTGTCGAAAGTCTATATAATTGAAAAAAGCAGGAAATTAATATGAAATCGTCGAAATTATTACGAAATCAATTTTATTTGGAGGAATTATAATGGAGGATATCCTGCGGCCATTATTTGAACAATGTGCTTCCAAATCCACGACCCTGGGAATAATAATGATTGAAAAAGAAGACAGATTATTGACGGCCATGGATATGTTTGATGTAATAGTAATAGTCGTTGAAATCTGGCAGGATAAGCCGGAAGTGATTAAACACTATAGCTTCCGCGAAAAGAAAATTGCCTTTTACTTTATTGATGAGAGGCGGCTTCAGGAATGGGTACTGCTCGGTTCACAGCCGAAAATGATCAATATGCTGCGCGAAGGCCATATATTATTTGATCGTGACCGCTTCTTGGAAAACCTTAGGGATGAATTGTGGAGCCCAATTACAAAAAAGCAAAAACTGACGATTGGATTGGAGTTTGCCGAATTAATTAGAAAGTTTACGGAAGGAAAAGTTTTTTTTAAGAAAGAACAGTTTTTTCATGCGTATTATTATGCAGTCTATGCGCTTTATCACTTGGGAAAAATGGCAATGATAGAAAGCGGGTTGATGCCGGATTCGGCCGTATGGAGACAGATCAAGCAAATTGAACCGGAAATTTTAAAATTATACGAGGAGCTTGTTCTCGGAAACGAATCGATTGATAAAAGGCTTGAACTGCTGTATTTGGCAAGTGAATTTTTAATATATTCGAAAACTCCCGTCGGAACGGAACATTTATTGGAAATTATGCAAGAGAAGCCTCTGTGGAGATTTGAGGAAATTGCCCATCATCCGCAAACAAAGCACTATGGTACAAATTTAAGCATCCTGCTCGATTATTTAATTGAAAGAAGCTTTATTGTCCCGATCCAGGTTGAAACAAGCCTAAAAGGGATTTATGAACGCTGTTATCAAACCGGATAAGTTTTTTAAAATTTATTGTTGACATTAAAAACATTGTTTGATATATTAGTAGTCGTCGCTAATCAAGGAAGCGGCGAAAATAAACAAAAAACATATTGACATTCGATTTTTGCTATGTTAATATATAAAAGTCGCCCAAAAGGGAGACACCAAGTTTGCTCTTTGAAAACTGAACGAAACGAAACGTCAATAATCATTAATTTGTCAGCTTGAATATGAGCTAAGCAAAC
>NZ_JBFEGN010000041.1:0-35337 GCF_047228825.1 Siminovitchia jepli | reverse complement strand
GTATAAATGGGTTCAAAATCGTATCCTGCATCCATCGTTTCATAGCGCAAAGTAGAGAGTTGTACACGTTCATCAATACCTTTTAATAAAGGGATTGCCGCTTTTCCATCATTTAAATTGCCCGAGGAAAAGAGAGACTGCAAGATGTATTGGCTCTCCGTGCCGACCGCCAAATGCGCTTTATAGCCATACCAGAAGACATTTTTCCCTTCGCTGTTTTTCTTCACTCCCCACTGGGGCTCTTGGGGAATCTCAGCACGAAGTTCGGCTAAAGGAACGTCCAGCTGATCTTCAATTTTCTTTTCATAAATTGGAAGGTTGGCTTCACATTCCGCTTTTTCAAGAAGCCATTGTTCCCGCTCCTCTTTCGACTTGCGGCCACGCTTTTTGGGTTCCGTTTCAGGCTTCTCCTTCTTTGGAGGCGCCTGGTCCATAGCCTCGAAGTGGGTGGCATCAATGGCAGCCGTATCGTCCGTAATGAACCCTTCCGTGATGGCTTGATGAAGCAGGGTTTCTTGGGACTTTTCCAACGCGTTCGACTCACTGAGGATGGTTACCATCCTTGAATAGGCGGCTTCGGAAGGAATATTATCAGATACCAAAAAGCCGCAATCAAGGCTGAAAATGATGTCGTTCTTTAATCGCTTGACCAAGTCCTTAACGGATGGGATTCGTTCGGTAATCCTGGCAACCAGGGAATAAACCATAGCTGCATAGTTAAGCTCAACAGGCCTGCCGAAACGTGACTTTTTCCTTAACACAACGAGGATTGGGTCAATATCTATTGCTGAAAAAACAGCCTCAAATCGTTGGGTAGGTTCCAAATCATATAATTCTTGCAGGTCAAACAGGCTTCCTTGTCGTATAATAGGCATAGGGAGTCTTCCTCCAGTCTTTGAGTTTTGTGTCACTACTTACTCATTTCGACAGTTTGGGGAGGTACTCCTTTTTTTGTGTCTCAAAAGCCTTGGGGCTCTAGGGCTGATATTTATGAAATTGATTCAGGAGAATAAAAGAAAACAAACTAATACATTTTTCGTTAGCTTTTTTTCTTTACACTTAATTTTATTTCAACAGTTCAATCGCCCCTGCATTTCCCACTTTTGCCGGCGGGTATGTACACAAGTCAAACGGATAATCTGATCCGGGAACAACCCGATCTTCACCGACTGTTTTGACCAAGTAATCCACAGCTTCGGGATGCCATAACACATTATCAAACCAGAAGCGCTTTAAGTAGTCTGTCGGTTCAGCCTGCAATGAAGAAGATATATCTTTCCACATCCCATAACCTTTGTTTAACCTGCCGATTTGATAGGGAAGAAATCCGCCGCCGTGTACGAGGAGAATCTTGATTTTTGGATACTTGTCCAAAAATCCGCTTAATAAGAGATTCGCTGCACAAACCGTTGTTTCCCAGGGAACACCAATTAAGTTTGGCATTTTTCTTTTTTTCAATCTCGGATCCTCGCAAAGGAGCGGATGGATAAATAAGATGGCCCCCAAATGGTTGGCTTCTTCAAAAAAAGGCGTGAAAAAAGAATCGACGAGCATTTTACCATCGGTTTCGGGCCCAATGATTGCTCCTCTCAGTCCTTTTTTCATTGCCGACTGAAGCTGTTTTGCGGCAAGTTCAGGATCGGAGAGGGCCACTGTGGAAAGAGCGGAAAGATTTCCGCTGCTTTCTTTTGAAAGTTTCGCAAGGGATTCATTATACACATCCGTCAGCTCTTTCGTTATATCAACAGGAAGCTCATATAAAAAAGCTGCGGGATGGGTGAAAATACCGGATGTGTAATATCGGCTTTCTGCTTCTCTGATGAATAAGCTCTAAAATCAACAAACTCTTTTTTTAGTTCAAAGCCCCATTTGCCGTTGACGGTCAAAAATGTTTTCCCGGGAACGGGCTCAGTCCATTCCGCCTTAATATTGCGGCTGTTCTGTTGCATTCAGTCCATTACTTCTTCGGGAATAAAGTGCGTGTGAAAGTCGTAAATGTTTATTTTCCTCCTGGTAGATTCATATGTTTCCAGTAACCCGTGCGTTCCGATATTTCTTCCGCGGCTGCCATGACTTTACTGGCCAATTGAAGTCTCAAAAAGGCCATTTCTATATAAATACCCCGCAGATCATTTGTTTCTGCGGGGTTCCATCTTTTATAAAGATTTCTGAACTTCAAGAACAGCTTCTTTCAGGATGCTGACAAAGTCGTTTACATCTTGTTCAGTCATGCAAAGTGGAGGAGAGTAAACGATTGTGTCTTTTTCCCAATAAACGACATTACGCAAGATCAGTCCGCGTTCTCTTGCTTCTGCGACAACTTTTGGAGAAAGTTTTTCTTCGAAACGTTCGCCTGTTTCTTGGTTTTTCACAATTTCAATGGCGCCGAGCAATCCGAGATAACGAACTTCGCCAACAATGTCTGTTTCGTTTTGAAGTTCTTTCAGCTTGCTGCCTAGAAGTTCTCCCATGACTCTCGAGTTCTCGACCAAATTTTCATTTTCAAGGATTTCGATGTTTTTCAAGCCGACAGCACAGGCTGTTGGATGTCCGCTGTACGTAAATCCGTGCATCAATACACCTTTGGAGAGTTCGATCAACTCTTGATGGATTTTCTCACGTATAACAACAGCTCCCAATTGGATATATCCGCTTGAAATGCCTTTCGCTAAAAGCATGACATCTGGAACGATGCCGAAATGTTCGCATGCGAACATTTTTCCTGTGCGGCCGAATCCGTTGATGACTTCATCAGCAATGAAAAGAATGTCATGCTCGTCGCAGATTTTGCGAATTTCTTGTAGGTATCCTTCTTTAGGGAAGTTTACGCCGCCTGCACCTTGAATCGGTTCTGTCAAGAATGCTGCAATGGTATCTGCGCCTTCTTCTTTAATCACTCTTCTGAAATCTTCTGGATCGTCCGGATCGATATGAACAAATCCTGGTGCAAGAGAAGTAGTGAATTCATGGAATGATTCGATACCTGTTGCACTTGTAGAGCCGGAAGCTACACCATGGTAAGCTCTTTTACGGGCGATGATTTTTGTTTTTTCAGGTTTGCCTTTCACTTTCCAATAGTGACGCACAAGTTTATATGCTGAATCGTTAGATTCTGAGCCACCGGAAGTAAAGAATACTCCATTGAGGTCTCCAGGTGTCATTTCAGCTACTTTGGCAGCAAGACGAATGGCGGGTTCATTACTGAAACCGGAAAAACTGTTTGCGTAAGCGCATTTTTCCATTTGTTCTTTTGCAGTTTCAGCAAGTTCTTTTCTACCATATCCGATGTTAACGTTCCAAAGGGACGCCATGCCTTCAATGTATTTTTTGCCATTCAGATCATAAACATGAACGCCTTCAGCTTTGTCAAAAATGATAGCAGGGCCTTTTTCTTGTTGATCTTGAAGAGAAGAAGTGGGATGGATAAAGTATTTTTTATCCAATTCAACCAATTCTTGCCTTAATGCTTCATTGTTGCTCATTGTTATCGCTCCTTTTTTCAATGTCGCTGTATCCAGTGGCATTATGTAATTAATGTTTACAACTATAAATTATATATGATTAATTTTAGAAAAGAAAGGGGTGGAATTCCTTTTTACAAGAATTTGTACAAGGAGTTATTTTATTTTTACTTTATACAATAACCCGTTTTTGGATCCAATTTGAAAGGATTGATCGGGGCCGGTGCTGTAAAATCCCGGCTCCGATCAAAATAAATGCTTCTAAAATCAAGCCGTTTTATCCGGTGAATCGTTTTCAAAACTTAAATGAAGTTCAGGGGGTCTTTGTTTAAATCCTTTTGTCAAAAAGATCAGATAAACAAAACCGAGAGCAAACCAGATGCTGCCCAACACTTTCGAGTGAATGTCCAAATTAACTAATAGCCATAAATCAAGGGCGGCTCCGATTCCCGGGAGGACCAAATAAAGGATTACTCCTTTGGCAGAGCGCTCTTTCTTTTTGACAAAGTAATGAGCAATCACCGCGATATTGACAGAGATAAACGCAATAAATGCGCCAAAGTTAATAAATGATGCGACCAAAGTCAAACTCAAAACCAAAGATAGCAAAGAAATAGTACTGATCAGTAAAATGTTATTGATCGGTGTTTTATATTTTGAATGAAGCTTTCCGAAAAATTTCGGAAGCTGGCCATCGCGTCCCATTGCAAATAACACGCGGGAAGCACTTGCCTGGGAAGACATTGCTGATCCGAAAACAGTTACAGCATAAACGGCCAAAAATAAGCTGGCCAATGCTTTACCGCCTACAAAGGTAATAATCTCATGAGAAGCCGAATCAGGATCTGTAAATGTCGTATAGTCAGGCCATGCGTTGTGGGCGAAATAAGAAACAGACATGAAGATGGCTCCGCCTACAAGGGTAATGATCAAGACGGCTCTGGGAATCGTCTTTTTTGGGTTGACCGTTTCCTCTGCAAACGCAGTAGCGGAATCAAAGCCAAGGAATGAAAAACACAATAGGGCAGCACCCGCAACAATATAGGAGAAAGATTCATCTGGATTATAAAATGGCTCAAAGTTAAAAAGGGTGCCTGTACCTGCTCCGCCAAGGATTTCTTTGGCAGAAAAGCCGATAAAGATCAAGATAAAAGCGAGAGAAAATATCGTAATCAATGCGTTGGCCATTGTGGCCAATCTAATCCCTCTAATATTAACGAATGTGACAAGCAGAAGCATCCCCAATACCCAAACATAGCTTGGGATGGCGGGAAAAGCTGAAGAGAAGAAGATTCCAAACAGCAAATAGTTGACCATCGGAATGAATAAATAATCCATTAGCACGGCCCAGCCCACCATGAAACCGACATGCGGACTAATCGCCATTTGTGTATAGGTGTACGCTGAGCCGGCTGATGGAACGACTTTTGCCATTTGTCCATAACTATAAGCTGTAAACAGCATGACAAACAGTGCCAGCAAATAGGATCCGGAAACCATCCCGTGTGACAGTTCGGCAGCAATACCATACGTACTGAAAACAGTCGCCAGTGCCATGAATGAAAATCCAAAAAGTACGACCGGGACGAGAGTGAGTGAACGATTCAATTGGTTTAGTTGCATTGAAGTCCTCCTTTTTCCATGTGAGCAGTTTCGATCATTTTTCTGGAGAAGCCTCCTCAATCAGGAAGGCTCCTCTGTTTATACGTTATTCATAGATTTGTTTTGCCGCTTTTTCATAAACTATTTGACCGTCAACGATTGTGATTTCAACCTTGGCATCGAGGATTTCTTTTTCGGGAACATGAAATAAGTTTCTGTCGAGAATGATGACATCTGCAAGCTTTCCTTTTTCCAATGTGCCTATTTCGTTTTCGCGGAATACGCTGTAGGCTGAACCATATGTGTAGGCTCTTAAAGCCTGTGCCAATGAAATTTTTTCTTGCTCATTCCACGTTTTTTCCAGTGAATAATCTTGGCGGGTCACCGCATGATAAATTCCAAGCATTGGGTTGAGCGGGACGATCGGGTAGTCGCTGCTGTAAGGCATAACATTCCCTTCATTGAAGAAGGTGGCATTCGGATAAATATAAGGGAATTTTTCCTCGGATACCCTTTCCGTGTGGCTTTCTCTTGGCATAAGGGCCATATGGTATGGCTGGACCGAGGGAAGAACGCCCAATTCTTTGAATCTGGGTATATCCTCCGGGGCAATGACTTCAATATGCTCAAGCGTATGCCGTGCATCGCGTTTTCCATTTTCTTTTTGGGCATTTTCATATAGATCAAGTCCAAGTCTGACGGCCCCGTCGCCAATTGTATGGAATTTAATTTGATAGCCTTCTTTATCGGCTGCTGTCACCCATTCCTGCAGCTGCTCTTCGGAAAAGCCAATTTCCCCTCTTGTTTCCGGCTTGTCTTTATACGGGTCCAGCATATAAGCGGTATACCCGGTCACGACCCCGTCAATGAATTGCTTTAAACCGGACATTTTAAGCATTGGTGAGGCGAATCTTTCCTTGAACGCTCTTGCTTTTTCCAAATCGCCATTTAACGGTGGATAAAGATGAATTCTCGCAGTTAATTGGCCGTTGTCATCCAATTCTTTATATGTAGAGTACCCTTCCAATTTTTCGTGGGCACGGCTCATATAAAGATCGTTCACCGCGGTGATACCAAAGCGTGCAGCCTGATCCAGAAACAGCTTCACCATTTCTTTTTTCTGTTCGACAGAAAAGTCATAAGCATATTCGCCGACAAGCGACATCGCGGACTCAATCAAAATCCCGGTTGGATGGCCATTTTCATCTTTATGGATTATGCCATAATCCGGGTTAGCCGTATCCTTCGTAATATCTGCTATTTTAAGTGCTTTCGTATTGACCCAGCCATAATGGCCTTCTGCATGTATAAGGAATACAGGACGATCTGGCATCAAACGATCCAGCACATGTCGATCAGGAAACTGCTTATCCCCCCATGCAGTATAATCCCAGCCGGTTCCAATCACCCAGAGGTTATCAGGATGTTCATCTGCATACGCTTTCACTTTTTCGGCAGCATCTTCGGCAGATACAGTATCGCTTAGTGGAACAGCATAATCGTTAAAGAGACTGCCGGCCATAATATGAATATGTGAATCAAAAAAACCCGGCAAAACGAGCTTGTCCCCGGCATCAATCAGACGCGTTTCATCCCCCATATACTTTTTCACTGCATCAGGCGGCCCCACATCGACAATCTTATTTTCCTTTATTGCGACAACCAGATGCTCAGGTTCCTCTTTTAAACCCGTAAAAACAGCTTTACTTTGTATAATCATATCCGCTTTCATTTTTTCTCCTCCCAAATCATTGATTTGAGTGTGGTGGTTGGGATTGGCAAAGAATTATAATGCAATTTTTATGCCAATCGTAAAAGTAATCATATAAAACTAATATTCTGCTGTGTTCCTTTGAGAGCGGCCTTAAATAAGATAATAGGCATAAATTAATAACATTAACTATGTACTAATATATTTATGCCATTGTGCATTAACTATTCAATTTTGCATTTATGAAAACCCCGCTATTTGATGAGTGTGTCCGCGAAGAGTTGAGGATAACCCAGGCGCTTTTAATGAGGCGGCTGAAGAAATATAACATCAAGCCTCAAAAAGACAATTGACACACGTTTTGGGAACCTTTACAATAATAACAGACGTACAAAATTTGCTTTCCGGTAAAACTTCCTTTTTCCGGGTCCGGCAAAATAGTACGCCATTCATTCTTATCGTTAATGAGAAGACTGCCAAATCTGTCAGCCAGTGGGAGACCGCAGGAGTCACGCAGAATAACCCAGTCGTTCATTTGCGTTTATTCGTAAATGGCGGCTGGTTTTTTTATGCCGGTTTTCTGATTCAACGGACATTTATTCTTTGAGGAGGAAAAGAAGATGTGTCTCGCAAAATCAGGCTGCAAATTATGCGGCAACTGCAAAGGCTCGAAAAAAACGAAGACAGAAGAGAAGAAAAAGTAGGGAAAAGAGAGCGGTTAGGGCCGCTCTCTTTTCAATTCGTTCCTTTTTGAATGGCAGTCTGTGCCAGTTTTTGGATCGTGACATCATCCATCGGCGGGTTATGCAAGCCGGCCCTGACATCACGGTAATGCCGCTGAAGCGGATTTTGGCGCTGCAGGCTCTTGGCGCCGACGATTCGCATGGCTTTGTCAACAATCGATATCGCACAATTTGTGATCGTATGCTTTACCGCCCCAAGTTCATTTGCAATGTATGGCCTCCTTTGTTCATCATCATACGCTTCAGCCACACTATAAATAAAGTGCCGGGATCTCACCAATTCCAAATCAATTTCACCGAGGAGGCGCTGGACATTGGGAAGCTCGCTGATCGTTCCCTGGATGCTGTTCGGTGAATACTCAAGGGCAAAGCGGAGGGCATAGTCGCGGGCAGCCTGCGCGATCCCAAGATAGCAGGCGGGGATGTGCAGGATCCATCCGTTAATATTGTTTCCCCTTGGCCCGTCGTTGATTTCAACCAGCATCGATTCATCTACAGTTACACGATCGAGCACCAAATCGTGGCTTTCTGTTCCTCTCATCGAAATGACATCCCACGTTTCCTCAATGGCTAATCCTTCCAAATCTTTATGAAGCAGGAAAAACCCGATCGCCTTTTTTTCCTCAATCCACGCGGAAGTGAGAAAGTATGTTAAAGCTGGTGACATCGTCGTAAACGTTTTCCGGCCCGAAATCTCCCAATTTCCGTCTTTTTTCACCGCCAATGTACCGGGGCGTCCGCCTCTTGTCGGGCTTCCTGTTTGGGCTTCGCTGACGGCCCTGTTGATGAGGGCGCCTTTTAGCGCTTCCTCTGCGAAAAATGACAACTTGCTGTCATCCCACAATTTTTTCTCATACAGTTCACCCGTTACGCCCATATGCCAACCGATTGAAAGACCCGTAGCGGAATCAAAGCTGGCGATCGTTTCTTGAAAAAGCACCATATCATAAATGCCGATGCCTTTTCCTCCATATGCTTTCGGCAGAGTCAAACTTGTATAGCCAAGATCAACCAGCGTATCGATATTTTCCATGGGAAATTTGCTCTGTTCATCTATATGGGCTGAACGGCTGCTGAATTCTGCGCCAACTTCGTTTAATTTTTGCAGCCATTCCCTTTGTGTGTCGGTTTTTATAAAAATTTGTTTCAAATCTCATTCACCCCGGATTTTGATATGTCATATATATGAAAAATAAAGAATTCCTATTTGTTTTATAGGCTTAAATATATCTGAGTTTATAGGAAGCGTCAAGCATTTGGATTAATTCACACTTTACAGGTAAGATTAATTATGATAATGTCTTCTTTATCATATTCGAAAAGTGCAGGGATGGTTATGATTGAACTGAAAAATATTACCAAACGCTTCAAAAAGAATGAGGTTTTAAAAGGGGTGGATCTGAATGTACAAAAGGGGGATGTACTGGTCATCATCGGTCCGAGCGGTTCCGGAAAAACAACGCTGTTAAGATGCATGAATTACCTGGAGCGCCCGGATGACGGATCAGTCACCATCGACGGTTTTACAGTGAAAGGAAAGCATCCTTCCAAACGGGATATTCTTGCATTAAGAAGAAAAACAGCGATGGTCTTTCAGCATTATAACTTATTTAAAAATAAGACCGTTTTGGAAAATGTGACGGAAGGCCTGATTGTGGCCCAAAAAATGCCCAAACAGGAAGCAAAGGAAATTGGCATTTCATTGCTGCAAAAGGTAGGCCTTTCCGAAAAAATGAATGAATACCCTTCGCGGCTTTCCGGCGGACAGCAGCAGCGTGTTGGCATAGCACGGGCATTGGCACTTAACCCGTCCGTTATTTTATTCGATGAACCAACATCTGCACTTGATCCGGAAATGGTGGGAGAAGTCCTTTCCATTATTAAAAAAATTGCTCGTGAAGGGATTACGATGGTCGTGGTGACCCATGAAATCGAATTTGCCCGCGAGGTGGCCAACCGGGTGGTTTTTATGGACGGGGGCCAAATCGTGGAAGAAGGCGTGCCGGAAGAAATACTTGTCCGTCCGAAACATGACCGGACAAAGCAATTTTTAAAGAGATTAGTCAGAGAAGAAGATTACGCGATCTAGGGGGGAAAGGAAATGAAGAAAGTTTGGCTGGGGGTCCTTTTATTAGCACTTTTTACTTTTATGGGAGGCTGCTCGCAAAGTTCGGGAGGTTCAGAAAAAGAAGATGGCAAAAAAGTGGTCAAGGTTGCGATCAGCGACGAGGTGAATCCCCCGTTTCTTTATGCCGATGAAAAGAACAATCCAATTGGATATGACATGGACTATATGAAAGAAGTGGAAAAAAAGCTTCCGGAATATACATTTGAATATATTTGGGGAGAAGAAGAATCCAACTTGGTTGGCGTTGACACAGGAAAATATGACTTTGCGATTAACTGGTTCTTTAAAAATCCGGAAAGGGAAGAAAAGTTTCTATATCCGGAACATGAATTTGGCTATTCGTTGACATCGCTTGTTACAAAAAAAGACAGAAATGATATTAAAACATTGGACGATATGGTGGGGAAAAAGTTCCCGCCGATGTCTCCGAGCGGTGGTCTTCGGACCATTTTAAACGCCTATAACGAACAGCATCCGGACCGCCCATTAACGATCGAAAGCATGGATGCTCCTTCCAATGCAGAAAACCTCAAGCTCGTTGCCAAGGGCAAGGCCGACGCGATGTTTATTAACGTCACAACGTTCAACGAAATTCAAAAAGAGCTGAACCTCGACTTGAAAGTGGCCGGCATTATATCCAAGGAACCCATTTGGACTGTATACAATAAAGACAACGAAGAGCTTGCCAACAAGATTGATGAAGTGACAGTTGAGTTGCGGGAAGACGGCACATTGTCCAAGTTGGCCGAAAAATGGTTTGGCGTCGACTTCTTTCAAGATCTTAAATACATTAATGAAGAAGGATTTAAGTTTGAAAAATAAAATTTCCGTGTGGGCGGATGCGTGCCGCCCGGCGCGAATTTTATGATAACAGCGTCTTTCGGGTGGTGAATGAATATGAATTCGGGACTTGCAGGCTGGCTTGATTTATTTGTCAAAGTAATGGAAAAATTGCCGCTGACGCTCCTGATGCTCGGCCTTTCCTTATTTTTTTCCATCATCCTCGGTGTGGTCATCGCAGTTATCCGCATCCAGAAAAACCCCGTTTTGTTTCAGATGGCTACTTTTTATTTGTCTTTTACAAGGTGCACGCCGCTGCTTGTACAGCTTTTTCTCGTCTATTTCGGCCTGCCGCAATTACTGCTTGTTTTCCATATCGATATTAACAGCTGGGACCGGCTTGTTTTTCTTGTCATCGCCTTTTCTTTGCATGCGGCTGCTTACTTGTCGGAAGTTTTCAGATCCGCGTACATGGCCGTCGGCAAGGAGCAATTGGAGGCTGCCTACAGCGTCGGGATGAGCTATTCCCAGGCTTTGACAAGGATTATTTTGCCGCAGGCGTTCGTCATTTCCTTGCCGAACCTTGGCAATAACATCATCGAACTCCTGAAAGACACGTCCCTGGCTTTTACGATTGGCATTATTGACATTATGGGCCAAGTGCGGATCATTTTGGGAAATAACCATGGCATGGGCATGTTTCAGATCTATGTTGTTATTTCTCTCGTTTATTGGGGAACGTGTATACTCATTGAAAGTGCGATTGGTTATATGGAAAAACTGTTTAAAAAAGGAAGGATCAGCCTATCTGAATAAAGGTAGTGATACTTATGTCTATCATCAATGTGGAATTTGCCTTGGAACATGTTCCGGACGTATTGAAGGGCGTCCCCGTGATGCTGTCCATTGCGGTTGTCGCCATGATTTTTGGCCTGATTTTTGGGCTGTTAATCGCTTTGTGCAGAATTTATCAAGTCCCCGTACTTAACCGTTTTTTTATTTTATATATTTCATTTATCAGGGGAACGCCGCTGTTGGTACAGTTGTATGTGTTTTTTTACGGCGTCCCCGTTTTAATAGACTACTTGAATGCAAAATTTGGCTTGAACATGGATGCGCAAGGGATTTCCCCGCTTATTTATGCGTTTATTGCCTATACGCTCAATACGGCGGCGTATCAGGCGGAAATTTTCCGCTCCGCCATTAACGCGCTGAATATCGGGCAAATGGAAGCGGCCTATTCTGTCGGCATGACGACGGTGCAAGGCTTGCGGCGGATCATACTGCCCCAGGCGTTTCTAGTGGCGCTTCCCAATTTGGGCAATACATTTATTAGTCTGATCAAGGCGACATCGCTTGCATTTGCCGTCAAAGTCGTGGAGATTTTGGCCCTTGCCAAAATCATCGCCAATGACGGTTACAGATTTCTGGAAATGTATTTGGTGGCATCGATTATTTATTGGGTGATCTGCCTGTTTTTCGAGGTTGTTTTTGCGAAGCTCGAAAAAAGAATGCGGCGCCACGAATCCGGTTGGGATGCAGGGTTGTCTGCTTGAACGTTGACGGAAAAAGAGCGGAGTGTTCCGCTCTTTTTAAAAGGAAAGAGAGTGTAAATTGGCAGTTCGCCAATTTCATCAAATCCAACCTCCCACCTCTAACTTCTAAGAAATAACGCGTTGGCGCTTTTTCTTATGTTGTATATTCTCCATTGATGCGCACATATTCATAAGACAAGTCGCACCCCCAGCCTGTTGCGCTTCCCGGGCCGGTGCCCAGTACGATCGAAATGGTGATTTCGTTTCCTTGCAAATAGTTCGCCAGTTCATCCTGGTTTGGCAACGCGGGCTCTCCGTCCTTAAATACGATGAGCTCGCCAAAGGCAATGGACACTTTGGACGGATCAATGGCAAAGTCGGCGTTTCCAACCGTAGATATAATTCTTCCCCAGTTTGGGTCGGCGCCGAAAATGGCGGTTTTGACCAGAGGAGAATTGATAATGGCTTTGACCATTTTCTTTGCTTCCGCTTCCCCGTTTGCCCCTGACACATTCACTTCTACAAGCTTTGTTGCTCCCTCCCCGTCGCGGGCCAAATCTTTGGCCAGGCTGATGAGCATCCCCGTCAACACTTGTTCAAATTCTTCAAGATCGACAGGACCCGCAAGACCGTTCGCCATGATCGCCACCGTATCGCTCGTGCTCGTATCTCCGTCAACAGAAACCATATTAAATGATATATCCACTGCTCTTTTGAGCATTTGCTGCAAATTTTCGGGGGCGACTTCCGCATCTGTCACGATATAGCTAAGCATGGTCGCCATGTTTGGTTCAATCATGCCGGATCCTTTGGCAATGGCGCACACAGTCGCATTTCCCGCTTTCGCTTTACGGAATTTTGGAAAAGTGTCCGTCGTCATGATCGCTTCGGCCGATTCCTTTAAGCCGTCTTCTTTTAATTCATTTTTCAGGCCGGGAATCCCCGTTAAAATTTTTTCAACGGGAAGGGGGACCCCGATAACGCCTGTGGATGAAGGCAAAATGTCCTCGGGATTGACGGAAAGTTCCGCAGCTGCAGCACCAATGACTTGATGGACAGCTTCGATGCCCTGTTGGCCGGTGGCTACATTGGCGTTTTTACTGTTGATCACAAACGCCTGCAAAAATCCGTCCTTGATATGTTCTTTGCCGACAACAACAGGTGCCCCGCAAAATTGATTTTGCGTAAACATCGCGGCTGCCGCTGCGCGGACTTCGGAATAGATGATGGTAAAATCAAGTGTTTCGTCTTTAATGCCCACATTTTTTGCGCAAGATAGAAACCCTTTCGGAAAGGTAAATGGATGGTCCATCAGAATAATCTCCTGCCTTATCTTTTTTATTAATATTATACAACGGACAGGCATGAAAGAAAGGGTTTTTTGAATAATTATTTAAAAATGTGAATAAATATGAAAAAATCTATTGACTTTCACTTTCCTTTCAGTATGATAAATGATATATATTGAACAATAAAGGTGATAATCCATGATCGAAATCCGCAAAGCCGCCCTGAAAGACATTGATCAAGTGTATCGCTTGGTGAATAAATATGCCAAGGAAGAATTGCTGCTTCCAAGAACGCGCGAGTCCCTTATTCTCAACATTCAATCTATTTTTGTGGCAAGTGAGGATGAAGAGGTGCTCGGCGTCGCCTGTCTGGCCATTCTTGGCCACGATCTTGCAGAAATTCGATCACTTGCAGTTTCCGAAAAGGCGCAGGGCCGGGGAATCGGGAAGATGCTCGTTGAGGAAATTATTGAAGAAACGAAAAAAATTGGCATTTCCAAGTTGATTTCATTAACATATCAAGTTGTCTTTTTTGAAAAATGCGGTTTTAAAATCATTGAAAAAACCGAGATGCCGCAAAAAGTGTGGACCGATTGCATACATTGCCCAAAATTTCCCGCATGTGATGAAGTGGCCATGGCCATTCAATTGTAATGTTTAAAAAATGAGATTCACAAAAAACAATATTGACAGTTTCGTGAACTTGTTGCTATAGTAATATCGTTGTTATTAAATAACACAACAATAGTTAAATGACTGTCAAATCTATCCAGACTTTGTTGAGAATGAAAAAACAAAGCATTTCGTAGATTTCGAGCCAGTATACTACTGTAAATGAACCTGCCGCATGAGCCTGCAGGATCCATTTATAGCAGTTGCTGGCTGTTTTTTATGTCTGGAAAAATGCTTTGTGCATGATTTTCTCAACAAGGAGTGGTGACCGGTGAAAAAGAAGGTGACTTGGCGGGAGAAAATAGGAGAACTTGACGATAGAAAAAAGAAAGCCGTTGCAAGAGGTGTCCGCAACGTAACCGGTATTTTTGTTCAATCTGCCGAAGGGTCAATCATGAAAGGCTTGGACGGAAACCGGTATATTGATTTTGCCGGCGGAATCGGCATTCAAAATATTGGGCACAACCACCCAAAAGTGGTTCGGGCCATTCAAGATCAAGCCGAGAAATACATTCATCCATCCTACCATGTAACCCCTTTCGAGCCCTACGTTCGGCTTGCGGAAAAATTGAATGAATACACACCGGGAGATTTTCAGAAAAAGACAATGCTCGTCAACAGTGGTGCCGAAGCAAATGAAAACGCCATTAAAATGGCACGCAAATATACCGGGAAACGCGGTATCATTGTCTTTGACCGTGCTTTTCACGGCCGGACGCTGTTGACGTTGTCATTAACGGCCAAGTCCGTTCCTTTTAAAAAAGGATTTGGCCCGTTTGCCGGCGATGTGTACCGGCTACCCTATCCTTATTATTACCGGAGCGGCGCAAAGTCGCAGGCTGAAGAAGACTGCTTGATATTAAAACGGATCACTGATTTTTTGCAATTCGAGGTTCCGGCCGAAGATGTCGCAGCGGTTATGATTGAGCCTGTGCAGGGCGAAGGGGGATTTATCGTCCCTTCTGTCAGGTTTATGCAAGGTTTGAAAGAGATTTGCGCCAAGCATCATATCGTATTGATTGCAGATGAAATTCAAACAGGATATTGCCGAACCGGCAAGCTGTTTGCAATGGAGCATTTTGGCGTTGCCCCGGACTTAATGACGATGTCGAAATCAATGGCTGCCGGCATGCCGCTCAGCGCTGTAACGGGAAGGGCTGAAATTGTCGATGCCCCGGAACCGGGCCAGTTGGGAAGTACGCTTGCAGGCAATCCGGTCGCCTGTGCCGCTGCGCTTTCAGTGCTGGATGTAATCGTTGAAGAGAATCTGGTGGCGAAAAGCGCCTTGTTAGGCGGCAAAATCATGAACGCTTTCAGCAAAATGCAAAATAAATACGAAATAATCGGTGACGTTCGGGGACTGGGTCCGATGTGTGCCATCGAGCTCGTCAAAAACAGGCGGACGAAAGAGCCGGCAACGGAGCTGGCGGCAAATATTGTACAATATTGCTGGAAAAATGGGTTGATCATATTAAGTGCCGGATTATACGCCAATGTATTGCGTTTTTTACCGCCGGTCACCATTCAGGACGAATACCTTTATGAAGGATTGGCGATTTTGGAGGAAGCGGTAAAAAAAGCAGATTTATAGAATAATGGTCAGGGAGAGTGAACATATTGGAAAATTATCTGAATTTTATTGGCGGAGAATGGGTTGGGTCTGTTTCAGGTGAAAAGCATGACCATTTTAACCCGGCCAAACCAAAAGAGTGCATTGGTTCTACTGAAGTCTCAACTCGTGAAGATGTTGACAAAGCCATTAAAGCGGCAAAAGCAGCTTTCAAAGAATGGAAAGCCGTTTCATCTGTGGCAAGAGGTGAAATCCTCCGGAAAGCCGCTGATATTTTGGAAGAGCGGGCAGATGATATCGCTCAAACAGCCACTTTGGAAATGGGCAAACGTTTGATCGAAACGAAAGGGGAGGCACTGCGCGGGGCTGCCATACTGAGATATTACTCCCAGGAAGGATACCGCAAAGCTGGTGAAATTCTTCCTTCCGCAAATGCCGGCACAACCTTGCTGGCCATGCGTGTACCTGTAGGTGTTGTGGCAGCGATTACCCCTTGGAACTTTCCGATCGCCATTCCGATTTGGAAAATCGCTCCGGCACTTGTGTTTGGTAATCCCGTGGTATGGAAGCCGGCACAGGAAACAGGCATTACTGCCGCCAAAATTGCGAAAGTTTTTGAAGATGCAGGTCTCCCTGCAGGCGTGTTAAACCTTGTATTGGGAAGAGGCTCCGTTATCGGAGAAGTAATGACGACACATGAAGATGTTGCGGCTGTCACTTTCACAGGGTCCAATGCTGTCGGCCAAACGATTGCCCAACAGGCAACTGCAAACGGAAAGAAATACCAGTTGGAGCTTGGCGGCAAAAACCCTGCCGTTGTACTTGCAGACGCCAATCTCGATCTTGCTGCCCGTCTTGTCGTAGAAGGGGCCATGAAACAAACAGGACAACGCTGTACAGCAACAAGCCGGGCGTACGTTGAAGCTTCGGTATACGATCAATTCATTGAAAAAGTAATCGAACAGACAAAACAAATTAAAATTGGTGACGGACTTCAAGAAGGAATCACAATGGGGCCGGTTGCATCCAAAAAACAATTTGACACGGTTACAGGCTATATCCAAAAAGGAAAAGAAGAAGGAGCCACACTCCTATATGGCGGTGATGCGCTTGACATTGATGGCGGCTACTACATTGAACCAACTGTCTTTGGCAATGTGACGCATGATATGACAATTGCGAAGGAAGAAATTTTTGGCCCTGTTGTAGCAGTTATGAAAGTTGCCGACTATGAAGAGGCGCTTGAAAAGGCGAATGATACGATTTACGGATTAAGTGCCGCGATCTTTACGAAAAACTTGGAAAAAGCATTCCACTTCATCGAAAACAGTGAAGTCGGGATGGTGCAAATTAACGGAGAGACTGGCGGTGCTGAACCACAAGCTCCGTTTGGCGGGACGAAAGCTTCCGGACAAGGTCCAAAAGAACAAGGGCAAGCAGCAGCAGAATTTTTTACAACCAATAAAACAGTAACTCTTAACCCATTTGCCAAGTAAATGAAGTGTATCTGCTGAAAGTGACAGTCTTTCAGCAGGCCTTCTAATTGAAGGAAGAAAAACTCATAAAGGAGAAAGGTAATGCAAAAGGATCGTAATATGGAAAAGGTATTATCGCGTTGGGATGTCCTGTTTTTGGCCTTTGGCGCCATGATTGGCTGGGGCTGGGTCGTCATGTCGGGAGAGTGGATTCTCGGAGCCGGTACAATCGGTGCGATGATTGCATTTGTCGCTGGCGGAATACTTGTTATTTTTGTCGGTTTGACTTATGCCGAATTGGCATCATCCATGCCTACAACAGGTGGAGCACTTATTTATGTTTTAAGGGGTGTAGGTCCCAAAACTGCATTTATTGCAGCATGGATGCTTGCGCTTGGCTACATTTCCGTTGTTGCCTTTGAAGCCGTAGCGCTTCCTACCGTTATCGAGTACATCTTTCCAAACTATAAAGTAGGTTATATGTACACGATTAATGATTATGACGTATACGCTTCCTGGGTTGCTGTGGGAGTTGCAGGCTCCATTTTTGTAACGATTGTAAACTATCTTGGTGTAAAATCGGCGGCCTTTTTACAGATGGTCTTGACCATTGTGATTGCACTTATTGGTTTAATGCTTATTTTTGGCGGGGCCGTTAATGGGGAAATGGCCAATGCTGATCCACTTTTTGTTGGCGGGATTGGCGGCATCATGGTCGTTGCGATCATGACACCATTTATGTTTGTGGGATTTGACGTTATTCCGCAAACAGCGGAAGAAATGAATGTTCCGGCAAGAGCCATTGGAAAAATTTTGGTTTTATCTGTTGTTTTAGCGATTGTTTGGTATATTGCCATTATTTTTGCAGTTGGCCTAGGCCTTGATAAAACAACATTGGCTAACTCAACACTTCCAACGGCTGATGCAATGGCCAGATTGTTTGGACACGATTTCTTTGCTATCGTGCTGATCCTTGGAGGGATTGCGGGTATCGTTACCAGCTGGAACGCATTCATCATCGGTGGAAGCCGGATTTTATATGCAATGGCGGAGAAAAAAATGCTCCCTGCCTGGTTCGGTAAACTTCATCCGAAACATGGGACGCCTATAAACGGTGTTCTATTCATTGGAGCTTTGGCAACTGTTTCCCCTTTGCTCGGACGTCCCATGCTTGTCTGGCTTACAGATGCAGGTGGACTTGGAATTGTTATTGGCTATCTTTTGGCAGCTGTCGCTTTTGTACAGCTGCGTAAAAATGAGCCTCAAATGGAAAGGCCTTTCCAAGCCGGAAAATCAAGCATTGTAGGATGGCTTGCGATCATCTTTAGTATTTTCTTTGTGATCCTTTACATGCCGGGTATGCCAGCTGCCCTTGTCTGGCCTTATGAATGGGCTATTTTTGCCGGGTGGGCTGTTCTAGGAATTTTGCTGATGATTGCAATGAGGAAGTCTTTTCCTACGGAAAAATTGAAATAATGAAAAGTAATTAAAACGATTTTATTGAATCCAATCCGCTGGAGATTGGATTCAATTTTTTATTTTTTATCCCTTGAAAGGGATTTTTTTGTATGATAAACTCTTTATTGTATCCAAAATGAATAGGGGTGGATATTATTGTCGGGCAAAGTCACGCCAAACAAATCGACGATCGTCAAAAACGTCACGAAACGGCTCAGACAGGCCATTTTGGATGGCACGTTAAAAGAAGGCGATCGTTTAATCCAGGAAGAGTGGGCGGAACGCCTCGAAGTAAGCAGGATGCCCATACGCGAAGCATTGACGCAGCTCCAAATTGAAGGATTGGTCGAACTGGTTCCCCACAAGGGAGCAGTCGTAACCCCGATTACAAAAGACAATATAGAAGAAATTTATCATCTTCGTTCCATGCTTGAGGGGCTGGCTGTGGAAAAATCTCTTCCATATTTAACCGGGGAAGACAAACAGCATTTGCATGATATTTTAATTCAAATGGAAACGCTCGTATTAACAGATGAAACAAATGATGAGTATATACAACTGAATGCTTCGTTCCATCAGACGCTCAGAAGCGGCTGTCCGTGGCCCCGGGTTCAGAAAATGGTCGAAACGTTGGGAATTTCTCCAATTGCTCCCAATTTATTGATCGACTATTACCAGGAAACGCAAAAGGAACATCGACTCATATATGAAGCTGCGTTAAGGGGAGACCCTGCAGAGTTGCGGGCTGCAGTTGAGTATCATATTTTGCGGACAAAAAATAATTTAATAGAGTGTATGGAACGCATGAAAAAACAACCTTAACAGCGATGGAGGTACAAATTTATGTATGATTTTGCGATTGTGGGCGGCGGTATAGTAGGACTCTCAACCGGGATGGCCATCTATGAAAGATTTCCGAATGCAAAAGTTGCCGTCATTGAAAAAGAGGCATCTGTAGCACAGCACCAAACAGGACATAACAGCGGTGTCATCCACTCCGGCATTTACTACAAGCCGGGCAGCTACAAAGCTCGTTTTGCCAGACAGGGAAGCCGGTCTATGACTGAATTTTGCCAGAAGCACCAAATTGATCATGACATTTGCGGAAAAGTCATTGTCGCAACCAAGCCGGAAGAACTCCCGCTTCTTGACAATTTATATGAACGCGGATTACAAAATGAGCTTGCCATTGAAAAAATTGATGCAGATCAATTAAAAGAGATTGAACCTCATGTAGCGGGGCTTGCTGCGATTCGCGTACCCATGGCAGGTATCGTCAACTACAGGCAAGTAAGCGAAAAATTTGCTGATATCATTCGCGATCATGGCGGAGATATTTTGCTTAACACGAATGTGGAAAAAATCAATGAAGGAAAAGACGAGGTTGTCATTGAAACAAATAACGGAACCGTCAAAGCCGGCATTGTCATTAACTGTGCAGGGCTTCACAGCGACCGTGTGGCTGCAGCTGCCGGCTACAAAACGGACATGAAAATTGTCCCGTTCCGTGGAGAATACTACAAATTGAAACCTGAAAAACGTTATCTCGTTAAAAATTTGATTTACCCGGTACCGAATCCGAAGTTTCCGTTCCTTGGCGTTCACTTTACACGCATGATTGACGGTGAAGTTGATGCAGGGCCGAACGCTGTATTAGGCTTTAAACGTGAAGGCTACAAGAAAACGGACTTCAACCCCAAAGACCTGGCAGAAACGTTAACATACGGCGGCTTTTGGAAACTTGCTTCCAAATTTATGAAAGAAGGAATGGAAGAATACATCAGATCTTTCAGCAAAGCACAATTCACCAAGAGCCTGCAAACCTTAATCCCTGAAATCCAGGAGGATGACCTGGTGCCGGCACCTGCCGGCGTTCGTGCCCAGGCATTAAAAGATGACGGTTCCATGGTAGATGATTTCCACATCATCATGGGACAACGCTCCATCCATGTATGTAATGCACCTTCACCGGCTGCCACAGCATCCATAGAAATCGGAAAAGAAGTCGCAAGAAGAATTCCTGAACAATCACATCTGAAAGAAGCAGCTGCCACAATTTAATAAAGAGGGGATATCGATGGAATTTAATGCAAAAACGATGTTCATTGCCGGCCATGCCCGCCTGCCGCAGGGAATGGCTGCGAAAAGTGTCTATGAAACACTGACGATTACAGCTGAAGTGGATGTAAAGTACGGGGTCATACTGAAAGCATCCGCCACCCTTGCAACGGAGCACGGCAGTGATTTTATCGGCCGCCTTTTAAGAGGCACCAGCCTGAAGGACGGCATCGAAGAACAGATTGAAGCCATCCAGACGTACTATAAAGGAAAGGCGACGAACGCACTGATTGCCGCCATGAAAGATTTGCATTTGCATTTCAAGCAAATCACCGAAGGAGAAAAATAAAGATTCGTCATGCAGGGGCTGTCCGAAAAGTCGATGTTTCGACTTTTGGACGCCCCTTTTTTCTGTTCAAAAATGTGGATATAACAGCGTTCTTGATTTTTTAATTTTATATTTGGACAGCCCCTTCTTGGTTGGCAAAAGAAGGGAAAGGTACAGATGGCAATCAGGAAGCTTAACGCCAAGTATTTTACGGGGCCATGCTGCCCGGTGAAGAATTGAAAGTGGAAACATTTTTGACAAATTTATTGACACGGCATAAACGCAGTGATATTCTTTAGTTAAGAACTTTTTTAAACATATTCACCTTTTGAAAAATGCCTTTTCAAAAACGTGAATAGTATAGATTCCAACTTAAAGACAGGAAAGTAAAATAAGCGAACTGCAATATTCACTGTGACTCTACTTCCATAGAGCGGTGAAGTGAATATAAGCCAGTTGTCCGAATGCAAGCCTTTCTATGTATGAAAAGGCTAATCGGCAACTGGCTTTTTATATTTTCTGTCAACCTATCATTATATAAAACTTTTTACAGGAGGAATGTTTTCATGAGTGTTGCAACAAAAAGCAAATTTGTAAAGAAAACAGCCGGTTATGAGGTACAACCTCATCCACAGTCCGATCGTTTATTCCACATCTCGATTTCCAAAGAAGCGATTGCAAAATTTTTGGCTGAAGTGGAAGACAGAGGCATTTCTGTTCAAAGACTTGAGTACACACCATACGAGCGCTTGATCGTTTCTTCTATTCTTCAAGACTTTGTGGGAGAAGATTTCGGCGAAACGCTCAGAGGAATTGTCCACGACCGTGAGACTGGCGGATTTACACTTGGATTGGAAGGCGTAACTGAAAACACGGATGAGTATGTCATTTTTGCAACTGCGATTACACATCTTCTTGGACAGCCAAACTTTGACGCCATGTCCGGTAAATACTATGCAAGATTCACAGTAAAACATACGGACAACAGTGACTCTTACCTTCGTCAAGCATACCGTCTCTTTACGCTTCATACAGACGGAACATTTGTTGATGAGCCGACTGACTGGCTGCTCATGATGAAAATGGTCGAAGAAAACGCTCGCGGCGGTGAATCAAGACTTCTTCATTTGGACGATTGGAAAGAACTTGACAAATTTTACAACAATCCGCTTGGAAGCCATAAGTTCTTGTACAAAGCTCCGCCAAGCAAAAACGTTTCTCAAGAAGTACATCGTGCAACATTCTTTAAAAAGAATGACAAACCATGCATTTGCTTTATCGACCAATTTGTGCAACCAGAAACAATTAAACAGGCTCAATACTTGAAAGAACTTTCTGATTCAATGGAAAACGATGAAAGCGTCATTGAATTGGAACTCCCAGTAGGGGATCTTGTTGTTGTCAACAACTTGTTCTGGCTGCACGGCCGTGCGGCATTTGAAAAAAATCCTGACTTAAACCGTGAATTAATGCGTCAACGCGGACGTTTCCTGGAATAAGCAACTCATTTGCGAAATAACCTCTACCATTTTTGTGCACCCTTCGCAGGGTGCTTTTTTTTATTCGTACATATACATGCTATTTGTCAAAAAACGATGGCAATATAGCGGTGAGTGGTCCCTGCGGTACCAGCAAATAAACGGAAATACCCGCGGATAAGCGGAAAATACCCGCGGATAAACAGAAATACCCGCAGATAAGCGGAGATACCCGCGGATAAGCGGGAAATACCCGCGGATAAGCGGGAAATACCCGCGGATAAGCGGAAATACCCGCGGATAAGCGGAAAATACCCGCGGATAAGCGGAGATACCCGCGGATAAGCGGAAATACCCGCGGATAAGCAGAAATACCCGCGGATAAGCGGAAAATACCCGCGGATAAGCGGGAGATACCCGCGGATAAGTAGGAAATATCCGCGGATAAGCGGAAAATACCCGCGGATAAACAGAAATACCCGCGGATAAGCGGAGATACCCGCGGATAAGCAGAAATACCAGCGGATAAGTGGAAATACCCGCGGATAAGCAGAAAATACCCGCGGATAAGCGGGAAATACCCGCGGATAAGCGGGAAATACCCGCGGATAAGCGGAAAATACCCGCGGATAAACGGAAATCACCCATAGTTACAGAAAATCTTCCCGGCCAAGTTTGATTTTTAAAAAGAACGAAAATTTCTCTAAAAGTTGTGATTTGATGGGGCTGTTTATCTTGATGTGCTAAAATATACATAAAAGAGGGTGGAAGGAGAAACTGATGGCTTGGATGTACGTTTTGTTTGCTGCGATTGTAGAAGTGTTTTGGGTCATTGGTTTAAGGTACTCGGAAACATTTTTGGAATGGGCCGGAACGATTGTCATGATTATTTTCAGTTTCTTTTTTATCATTAAGGCATGTGAAAAATTACCTTCCGGCACAGTCTATGCTGTTTTTACCGGGTCGGGGGCAGCTGCCATTGTTTTAATTGACTTTGCTGTATTTGGGGCTGATTTTTCGATTGCCAAATTATTTTTTATTGCCCTGATTATTGTTGGTGTCATTGGGATTAAAATGACCACAGACAACGAAATGAAGATCACCGACAACTCTCCGGATGGAGGAGATTAATGTGGCATGGATTTACCTTGTTATCGCAAGTTTCGGTGAAATCTTTGGTGTGATGAGCATTACCATGTATAATCAGAGAAAAACATGGTTTCGGCTTCTGATGGTTGTGCTGTCTTTCGGCTTTGGATTTTACTTCTTGGCACTGGCTATGAACGATATTCCGCTTGGCACGGCTTATGCAGTGTGGACAGGGTTGGGCGCAGCAGGAGCTGTGATCATGGGGATCCTCATTTTCAAAGAGTCCGCAGGCTGGAAAAGGATGCTGTTTTTAACGTTTATTATTGCAGGGGCGGTTGGTTTGAGGGCCATTGAATAAGGACGGGAACACTCGTGATTTCAATCATGAGGTGATTGAAATATAATGAAGCATTTCTATAATCGAACGGACATTTACATATAAATGAATTTTTTATACAAAAAGCAATTGGCTGATATGCCAATACCAATCTCATTTCAAGATAACCTGATAAAAAATACTTAAAGGAGAGGGAGGAAATAGGAGTGACTAAAAAAGCTTTGTTAAATGTCGATTACACGTATGACTTTGTGGCTCAAGACGGCGAGCTTACTTGCGGGACGCCGGGACAGGATATTGAAAGGGCAATTGTTGATTTAACAAAACAGTTTTTGGAAAATGGTGATTTCATCGTCTTTGCTGTTGATAAACATGAAGAGGGGGATGAGCTCCATCCGGAGACTAAGCTTTTTCCCCCGCATAATATTGCGGGTTCACCCGGCCGGGACTTTTACGGCAGTTTGAAGGACTTGTATGAACAGCACAAGAACGATCCGAATGTCTATTACATGGATAAAACGAGGTACAGTTCCTTCGCCGGCACGGATCTTGAAATAAAACTCCGCGAACGGGGGATTAATGAAATCCATATTTGCGGTGTCTGTACGGATATCTGTGTGCTGCATACTGCCGTGGATGCCTACAATAAAGGATTTCAAATCGTCATTCATAAAAATGCGGTTGCCAGCTTTAATGAAGCCGGCCACGAATGGGCATTGGCCCATTTTGCGAACACACTGGGAGCAAGTGTAGTCTGAGAAAGGAAGTAAAGGTACATGAGATTTCATGAACAAGATGACAGCCTGGCGCTGCACACCGATTTATATCAAATTAATATGGCAAAAACCTATTGGCAGGACGGCATTCACGAAAGAAAAGCCGTATTTGAACTGTATTTTAGAAAACTGCCGTTTGCCAACGGCTATGCGATCTTTGCCGGGCTGGAAAAAGCCGTCCATTATTTGCGCAAATTTCGTTTCAGCGAAAGCGATATCCGATATTTGCGGGATGATCTCGGTTATGATGGGGGATTTATGGACTATTTGGCAAACCTTCGTTTTACAGGGACGGTTCGTTCCATGAAGGAAGGGGAGCTTGTATTTGGGAATGAGCCCATCATGCAGGTGGAAGCCCCGCTCGCCGAAGCGCAGCTCATTGAAACAGCGCTTCTGAACATCGTGAATTACCAAACCTTGATTGCGACGAAGGCTTCCCGGATAAAAGAAGTGGTCGGGGATGAAGTGGCGCTTGAGTTTGGCTCAAGAAGAGCGCAGGAAATGGAGGCGGCCTTATGGGGAACGCGCGCTGCCTTTATCGGTGGTTTCGATGCCACAAGCAATGTGAGGGCCGGGAAGTTGTTCGGCATGCCTGTCGCCGGTACGCATGCTCATTCCATGGTCCAGGCGTATAAAGACGATTATACCGCTTTTAAAAAATATGCAGAAACTCACCGGGACTGCGTTTTTCTCGTTGATACATATGATACATTGAGATCCGGCGTTCCGGCAGCGATCCGGGTGGCCAAAGAATTTGGCGACAGGATCCATTTTAAAGGAATCCGCCTCGACAGCGGGGATATGGCCTTTTTATCGAAAGAAGCCCGGAAAATGCTGGACGCAGCAGGATTTCATGACGCCAAAATTTATGCATCAAGCGATTTGGATGAGTATACGATTTTCCACTTGAAAGCGCAAGGAGCGAAAATCGACTCATGGGGAGTCGGCACAAAGCTCATCACGGCTTACGACCAACCTGCCCTGGGAGCAGTATATAAAATGGTAGCCATCGAAAATGAGTTCGGTGAATGGGAAGATACGATCAAAATATCGAGCAATGCGGAAAAAGTAACAACCCCGGGCCGCAAAAAAGTTTACCGGATCATTAATCGGTTAAATCATAAATCAGAGGGCGATTATATCACTTTATGGGACGAAAAGCCCGAAGAAGAAAAAAAACTGAAAATGTTTCATCCTGTCCATACATTTATTAGTAAATTTGTAACGGATTTTGATGCAAAACTTTTGCTTCATGATATTTTTGTAGACGGGAAGCTGGTGTATGATTTTCCGGACCTTCGGGAAATTCAGGCCTTTGCAAGGGAAAACCTCGATTTGTTATGGGCTGAATACCGCCGGTCGCTGAATCCCGAAGAATATCCGGTCGATCTCAGCCAGGATTGCTGGGATAATAAAATGAGCAATATCGAAGCGGCCAAAGAAAAGGTTGACCGTCTGCGCAGATAGAAGAAAGGAGATTACCGTCATGAGTTTGCAGCAGCAAATCATCAAAGAATTAAAGGTAAAGCCGCAAATTGATCCGCAGGAAGAAATCCGCACTAGCATCGACTTTATGAAGGAATACATGGAAGCCCACCCTTTTTTCAACGGGTTTGTGCTTGGCATATCCGGCGGGCAGGATTCGACGCTTGTCGGAAAACTGGCCCAAATGGCTGCCGATGAGCTGAACAAAGAGCGGGGTTTGGATCAATACAAATTTATTGCTGTCAGGCTGCCTTATGGTGTCCAAAAAGATGCACCCGATGTGGATGACGCACTTGCCTTTATTAATCCGAGCGTGACCTATGCAGTTGACATTAAGCCGGCCGTTGACGCAAGCGTTGCTTCCCTTGAGAAAGCTGGAGTGAAGCTCTCTGATTTTACAAAAGGGAATGAAAAAGCGAGGGAGCGCATGAAGGTCCAGTACAGTATTGCGGCGATGAACAACTGTGCCGTTCTTGGAACGGATCATGCGGCCGAAGCGGTTACGGGATTTTTTACAAAATATGGCGACGGGGCAGCTGATCTCGTACCGATCTTCAGGCTGAATAAAAGGCAGGGAAGAAGGCTGCTGAAAGAGCTCGGCTGTCCGGAGCATTTATATAATAAAATCCCGACCGCCGACCTTGAAGAGGAGCGGCCGCTGTTGCCCGATGAAGTGGCGCTTGGCGTCTCTTATGAGGATATCGATGATTATTTGGAAGGGAAGAGGGTTTCCCCGCAGGCCAAAAATACGATCGAAACTTTGTACCGCAAATCAATGCATAAACGGCGCTTGCCGGTAAATGTATTTGATGATTTTTGGAAATAGGGGGCGAATCAGTCCCCCATTCCCCATTTAAAAATATGATGATCGGCAGGTGTAATCATTGATGACCGAAATATCGCAGCAGCAAGTGAAAAAAGTGATTCAAAATATAGAAAAGGTAATCATCGGCAAAACAGAAGTGGCCCGGCTCAGTATCGTTGCGCTCCTGGCAGAAGGCCACGTGCTGCTCGAGGATGTTCCCGGCTTGGGGAAAACGATGCTCGTAAAAGCATTGGCAAAATCCGTTGATGCCGATTTTAAACGCATTCAGTTTACGCCAGATTTATTGCCTTCCGATGTAATCGGCGTATCGATTTATCATCCGAAAGAATTGGATTTTTCATTCCGGCCCGGACCGATCGTCGGCAATATCATTTTGGCCGATGAAATCAATCGGACTTCACCCAAGACCCAATCCGCGTTGCTGGAGGCAATGGAAGAAAAAAGCGTAACGATTGACGGCATGACGCTCGATATGGAAAGGCCGTTCTTTGTTATGGCAACACAAAACCCTGTTGAGTATGAAGGAACATATCCGCTTCCCGAAGCCCAGTTGGACCGGTTTTTGCTGAAGCTGAAAATGGGGTATCCGGAAGCAAATGAAGAAGTGGAGATGCTGACAAGAAGCCAAAAAACCCCGCCAATCGATCAGTTGGAACCGGTGATCACCCTGGAAGAATTGCGGCATTTGCAGCGCCAGGTGAAAGATATTTTTGCGGAAGAAACGATCAAGCAATATATTGTTGATTTGGCCACCAAGACGCGGTCCCATCCGGACATATTCCTCGGAATCAGCCCCCGCGGGTCGATCGCATTGCTGAAAGCATCACAGGCATACGCATTTATTTGCGGCCGTGATTTTATTATCCCGGATGATGTCCAGTACCTTGCTCCATATGTTTTCTCCCATCGCATTCTTTTGCAGCCCGAGGCCAAATACCGGGGGGCTTCCGCCGAATCCCTTGTGGGCGAATTGGTCAAGACTGTTGATATACCAGTAAAAAGGGCTGTGAAATAAGATGGAAGCAAGGCGTTCCAGGGCTTCAATTATTGAAACATTGAAAAGATTTTCCGGATTTTCCGTTAATATCCTATTGCTTGCCCTTACTTTTTCCTATGCCATGTTTCAAGGCGGATTTGTGAGCTGGTTTTTATTTTTCAGCTTTTTGCCGGTGGCTGTCTATTCACTTTTGTTGAATGCCTTTCCATTCATATTCGATGTCAAAAGGAATATTTCTTCCGAGCGGCTTTACGCCGGAAACAGTGTAGATATAACGATCACTGCAACAAGAAAGTTTCCTTTTCCCCTGCTTTTTTTGGTCGTTGAAGACAAGGCTTCCATCAAAGGGCATAAACACATGCTCTTCCCCGGTTTTAAAAGGCGATTGACGATTCATTACGAAATCAGCCAAGTTCCCCGCGGGGAGCACATTTTTCAATCAGTCCGCTTTAAAACGGGCGACCTTTTCGGTTTTTTGGAAAAAGAAACATTCGTTTCTGCACCCCAAACGATCCTTGTTTATCCAAAAATGGACTCTTTTATTCATGAACCTGTTAGGCGGGTGCTGGAACGTGGAACGGGAGCGGCAAAATTCCAATATCATAAGGATACCTCTCATATCGCCGGGATCAGGGAGTATCAGCCGGGGGACCGTTTTTCATGGATTGACTGGAAGGCGACCGCCAGGACAAATGACCTGATGACGAAGGATTTTGAAGTCAAAAGTTCAAATGATCCGCTCTTTGTACTTGACCGGAGCTTTTCCGTCCATTTTGAAAAGATGGTTGAGTTTGCCGCCTCTGCAGCGAAATCAATCCTTGAGAGCGGGGGACAGGCAGGTTTGTATTTCCCGGGCCGGGAAAAAGCGTATCTTCCGGTGAATGGCGGTGAGCGGCATTTGCTGAAAATATTATATATGTTGGCGAAAGTACAGCCCGAATCCGAAAACGCAATGGAGGATCTGTTCGAAGAGACGAGACTGCTTCAACACGGTGGAAGTGTGATTTTTATTTCCGCTTCACTGACGAAGCCGTTTTTGGAGCAGGCGGAAGTGCTGGCTAAGAGGAAGAGAAACGTTGTTGTTGTCCTTGTTCAAGAAAAGGCTGAGTCGCCGAAAGAAAAAATGTTGATTCAGGAAGCCCTGCAACGCGGTGTTTTTATTGAAAGGCTGTATGACAGACATATACAAACTGGTGTTTCGGGGGCGAAAGAAGCATGAAGCAGGGCCGTACATTGCTGCATTTGCTGCTTTATGTATTTGGTTTTTTGCTTCTTTGGGAATGGCTCCTGCCTCTTGAGCAAATTACGCAAACAAGCCAAGTCCATTATTTTATCTTGTTCGTGGTGTTTTCCATTGTATTGATTTTTTTGCGGACGCCCTTGTTCATCAGCTGGCCGGCAAAGTCGGCTTTTATCCTTATTTCCCTTTACCTTATTTTCAGGGAAGCGAATGAGCCGGTTTTTTCCTGGTTTAACGATTTTGGTGCTGAAATACAGTCAAATATGGCGTTGGTTGTTTCGAGAAACTGGGTCGAATTATCGCCCGGATTTCGCAGTTTGTTATTTTTCTTGTTGCTATGGCAAATGACTTATTTGCTGCGTTATTGGCTGACAGTCAGGAAAAGGATTTTTGTTTTTTATGCCATGACGGTATTTTATGTCGCCCTTCTGGATACATTTACAGAATACGAGGCAAACCGGGCCATTGTACGCATTGTCATCATCGGTTTTGCCCTTCTCGGAATTCTTTTTTTTCACCGCCTGTTGGAAAAAGAACAGTTTAACGGACAGTCCCAATTAATGAAAAAGTGGGCGTTTCCTTTAACAGCCATGATCGCCATCAGTGTACTGGCTGGATATATTTCGCCAAAGGCAGCCCCGATTTGGCCGGATCCTGTTCCGTATATCGAATCCAAAGCAGATCAAACGGCAACCGCCGGTTTGTCCAAAATCGGCTACGGAATTGATGATTCCCAGCTGGGCGGCCCGTTTATCGGTGATGACCGGGTTGTTTTTGAAGTGACAACTTCAAGCAGGCAATATTGGAAAATTGAAACGAAGGATGTTTACACAGGAAAAGGCTGGATCACTTCCGAGCAATCTTCTCCCCTGGAGCAATTCCAGTTTGGAGAAACGTTTATAATGGATGAGCATCTGCGCAACGAGGGAAACCTGACAAAAGCCAGCTTTCGATTTGAAATCGTATATCCGCATATCGTCAGGCCTTACGGGTTCATGTCGGTAACAGGCGACGAGACGAGCGGCTTTCTTCGATATGATCCAGCACTTGGCAAAATTAATTCTTTCACAAGTGACGGCAGAAAAATGTCTCTTAAGGAATATACAATCACTTACGAGAATGCAAAATACAGCATGAAAGAGCTGCGGGGGACAACCGGGCTGCCGGACGGAGAGAAATATGACCGGATTCAAACAAGATATACGCAGCTTCCCGGATCGTTTCCGGAACGGATAAGGGATCTGGCTGTCGAATTAACAAAAGATGAAGATAACTGGTTTGACAAGGCGAAAGCAATCGAGCGCCATTTTCAATCAGGCGATTTTTCTTATGACCAAACCCGCGTAGCCATTCCAACCGGCGCCGAGGATTATGTAGAGCAATTTTTGTTTGATACGAAAAGAGGGTATTGTGACAATTTCTCCACTTCCATGGTAACGATGCTTCGTTCGCTCGGAATTCCGGCCAGATGGGCGAAAGGTTATGCGCCTGGAAACTACCGCGGAGCGGCTGATGGAGAATACAGAATGTACGAAGTGACAAACAATGAGGCCCACTCGTGGGTCGAAGTGTATTTTCCAACTTTGGGATGGGTCCCGTTCGAACCGACAAAAGGATTTAACAACCCTTCATCTTTTGCATTTGATGAAACACAGGCCCAATCAAGCCAGACTAATCCTGCGGAACCTTCAGAAAAAGAAGTTGAACAGAAGGAAGAAAAGGAAATCAATAGAGAAAAAGAGTCAACCAAAGCATCCGTTGTTTCGGGAACCGGTCTTTTTCCATGGATATGGGGCGGCGCCCTCTTATTGGCCGTTTCGGCCCTGGGATTTGTGATCTTTTACCGGAAAAGAAAACGCCCTTTTTCCAGTCTAATAGAAGATAATAATGATGGAACTTTTATAGAAGCTTATGACATGCTTTTAAAGCGGTTGGAACAGCGCGGGCTTAAAAGGAAAACGGGCCAAACGTTGCGTGAATATGCAGCCCATATCGACCGGCAATTCCAGACCAAGGAAATGAGCCAATTGACGCAGGCGTATGAACGCATCATTTATCGGGGGGATGATGCAACTTCCCTTACCGGCCAAGAAAAAGAACTATGGGAAATGCTGATGGAAAAGGCGGGCGGGTAACAGGAAAACTTAAAAAAGAAAGAAGGCACTCGAACATAGATGATTGCTGACGACAGCAATACATCGTGATGAGAGGCCTTCTTTTGGTAAAGGTTGTGACGATAAATACAGGCCCATTCGCTCGCGAAAGCGGCTGTTCCGGAAGCGTAATGATAGCAGTTATGACGCTTTGTGTCATGTAGTTTTGCTATTTACGGAATCCAGAAAAGAGACAGCCTGTTTAAGGTTCGTCAAGAAGATGTGAGCCATGTTCATGGAAAATCCATTTCGGATTACAACTCGCATAATCGTTATGTTTTCCATATCCGGGGGTAAAGGATAAGCCGGCACTTGCCAGCCAAATGTACGTAATTGCCGGGACAAGTCGTAAAGATTCCAGTTTGATGTGTATCCTTCTTTTAGCCGCCATGAAAATACAGGAAGATTCGAGCCATCTGTAAATAGTTCAAAAGGTTCCATGTCGCCAATCGCCTTGCTAAGGAACTGTGCCACTGATTGGGAAGATTTTTGTACCTTATAGTATCCGGCTTTGCCAAAACGGAGAAAGTTGTAGTATTGTAAAAGTACTTGTGAACTGGGGCGGGAGAAACTTAAGGAGAATGTTGGCATGTTGCCGCCCAAATAGGACACGCGAAAGATGAGATCCTCGGGAAGATCTTCGGCCTCACGCCAAATGATCCATCCAAGGCCCGGGTATACCAATCCATATTTGTGTCCGGAAACATTGATGGATTTCACTCTGGCCAACTGAAAATCCCAGACCAGGTCTGGCTGAAGGAATGGTGCCACAAAGCCTCCCGATGCACCGTCTACATGTATGGGGATATCAAGATCTGTTCTTTCCTGAATGTCGTCCAAGGCTTGCGCAATTTTCTCGACCGGTTCATACAGGCCGGTATAAGTTACCCCAAGAGTCGCTACGACACCGATAGTGTTTTCATCTACGGAAGCGAGCACACCCTTGGCATCCAGACCAGGATGATCCGGGGTAATGTTTACAAAGCGCGGTTCAACGTCCCAATAGTTGGCGAATTTTTTCCAAACGACATGTACAGCGGAACTTAATACAATATTTGGCCGGTCTATTGGCTTTCCCTGTTTTTTGCGCGCGTGTTGCCAGCGCCGCTTTAGTGCAAGTCCGCCGAGCATGCATGCTTCTGATGATCCGATTGTTGAAACACCCATCGTATGATGCGGGCGGGGCGAATGCCAGAGATCGGCTAAAATTCGTATACACCGCTCCTCTATCGCCGCTGTCTGGGGGTATTCATCCTTATTAATCAAATTCTTGTTGACTGTTTCCGCGTATAAGCGATCTGCGGCTGGCTCCATCCAAGTGGTAACAAATGTTGCGAGATTGAGATGGGGATTGCCATCGAGAGCCATTTCATCGCGGACTAGTTTATACGCAGTTTCGGGGAACATGCTTTGATTAGGTATGCGCAAACGGTGAACAGAATCTTCTCCTTTGCGAATGAATAAAGGATTTATGGGAAATTCGTACGGCAGCATCATTTGTTTGCGGTAAGTTCCGCTACTCGCTCGTTTATGAGGATTGTAATAAGGTTCATATAATGGTTTCCAAAAGGTGCCAGCCCTTAAGGTCTCTATGTGAGTTAACTGTGAAAGATTTGGCGGAAGATATACCGTGTAAGGATTAAACGGGCTTAAATATGGCTGATACGTTTTATAATGACTATACATCAGGGTCCTCCCTACTCAACAATTTGTTAAAAGAGTTGTTCAAAAAGTCGCCAAATGATAGGCGGCGAATCTCTTCGTTGGCTTGTTTCCGGCAGCTCCCATTTAAAAGCATACATTCCGCCTCGACCTTCTTGCGGCACACTTGAGTGCTGGTGCCGACGTTGCCACAGGACGTGGCACCTTTAGTCGGCCTTCTGATTTGTCAACTTTTTGAACTCGCATTAATAAGTATGAGGAACATCCTTAATATAGAAGTTTAATTAAATTATACTCAGCCGGTTTGGTTTGAGCCGGGGCTAGCGGTTAGGCTGCCCCGGCTTTAAAAGAACAGTGTCTTCATTCTTCGCCAACTTTTTTTACGATCCCCCTTATCCTTCATTTTTCATTGCCCGGATTTTATATATGACAAACAAAAGAATGAACCACACGGGAGTTACAAACAACGCAATACGAGTGTCTTCTCCGAGTGCAAGCACTACCAAAATAAAGGCAAAGAAAGCAAGGATTAAGTAATTGGCAAATGGGAAAAGCGGCATTTTAAACTTACTCGCTTTGGCCAGCTCGGGCTTTGTTTTGCGATATTTTAAATGGGCAAGGACAGTAATTCCCCAAATAAAGATGAAACAAAAAGTAGAAACGCTTGTAATGAGCGTAAATACTCCTTCCGGCATGATATAGTTCAGAGCAACAACAATCAGTACAACACCCGATGAAAAGAACAATGCATTGGAAGGGACTTTATGGGTTGTCAGTTTTTTAAATGTTTGAGGCGCCTGCTCGTTTTTTGCAAGTGAATAGACCATCCGGCTTGTACTGAAAATGGCACTGTTGCAGGCCGATGCAGCTGATGTCAGAACGACAAAATTGATAATGCCCGCAGCTGCTACAATACCAACCGCCGCAAAGACTTGGACAAATGGGCTTTCTGCCGGGTTAACGGTCGTCCATGGATATATGCTCATAATCACCAGCAGTGCGCCGATGTAAAAAATGATTATCCGTATGGGAATATTATTGATTGCTCTCGGGATAACCCTTTCCGGGTCTTCTGTTTCACCTGCAGTAAGTCCTACCAGTTCAATGCCTGCAAACGCAAACATAACCATTTGAAATGAAAGGACAAAACCGGCCATGCCATTCGGGAACATTCCCCCGTGACGCCATAGATTAGTGAAACTGGCCGGACCTGCATCTGTGGAAAAACCTTTCACGATCATAAAAGTACCGACCACAATTAACGCCAAGATGGCAATGACTTTAATTAACGCAAACCAAAATTCCAGTTCCCCGAAAAGTTTTACGGAGGCCAGGTTCATCAACAACAACAAAATCAGTGTAATGAAACCCGGTACCCACTGAGGCACACTGGGGAACCAATATTGTATATATATTCCAACCGCTGTCAAATCAGCCATTGCAATCGTTACCCAGCTGAACCAGTAAGTCCACCCGGTGATAAAGGCTGCCGCATCACCAAAATAGTCTTGTACGAAGTCAACAAAAGAATGATAGTTTAAATTGCTTAAAAGGATCTCTCCCAATGAACGCATGATTAAAAAGCAAATGGCGCCTGTAATCAGGTATGCAAATAAAATAGACGGCCCTGCCAGATGGATTGATTTCCCCGCTCCGAGAAACAATCCCGTTCCGATCGCCCCGCCTATGGCAATTAATTGTACGTGCCTGTTTTTTAAACCTCTTGACAGATTTTCTTGCTGCATGTGATTTACCTCTCTAAATATTTAGCATTTGTAAAATTGTTCCCGTTATCCCAGATGTAAAACCATTTTTGTGAAGCAATTACATGATATCAACAAAATTTCTACCCATTGGTTTCAGACTGAAAAAAAAGCGCTTTACCTCCTTTCTTTATGATTAAATGATCCAAACTTGCTCGGAATAAAGGTCATTCCATGCCCCCATTTTTTTATTGCGCCGGGCTTTGCCAATGGAAGAAAGCTGCAGCAAGATATGGGATTTGGCTGCAGCCATATTCTAATATAACATTTTTGACGAAATAGAGATAGAATTGGATTATGATTTGGGAGGAAAGTATTGACGGAAAGTTCCTCAACTGTTAAAGTGAAAAACAAATAGAATATATGTCGTTTTATATCGTATAATGGCGGGAATACGGCCCGCGAGTCTCTACCAAGCTACCGTAAATAGCTTGACTACGTGAAAAACGGGAATTTTAAATTTGGGATATTTGTTTGGTCTTTGCACCCCTATTTTTTTCCTGTCTTAACAGTCAACGCCTTTAAGCAGTAGCCGCTTAAGGCGTTTTTCTATTTGGATTTATTTTATATACGGGAACCTTTTATTCTGGGAGAAGTTGGGGAAATGTATGAAGAGCAGATAAATATGCACAAATTGAATGCCTTTTAACTTACAAATGCGCGGTCTAACTCCACCGTCTTTAGACGGTATCAGCTTTTAGCCTTATCTTTGTATGTCCAT